>DATCDX010000220.1:0-4060 GCA_036510475.1 Steroidobacteraceae bacterium | reverse complement strand
AATTCAGCGCCACGCTGCCGGCCGCGGCCGCCACCGTTGAACCCCAGAGCTGCGTCGACTGGATGCGCACCGAACCGGTGTTGGTACTGGAATCACCCGTGGCGTCGAGCGTGGTCACACCGGAAGCCGGCAACGAATAGATGCCACGGGCGATGATGTGCTGGCCGACCGAAATGGACCGGTAATTCAGGCCCTTGAGGCTGGTATTGTCGTCGGCCGTCACGATGGTGTTCGGCCCCAGCACAACCACGGAGTCGGGTGTATCGATGTACGAGACCAACTGGGCAATCGTGTTGAACAAGGTCGCGCCGCGCACGGTCAATGTGTTGCCGCTGCGTGCTATCACGTCGCCTTCGATTCCTTGGGTGTATATATCCTCGAGCGAGCTGCCAACCACCGCATACACGACATAAAATGTTCCCGCGGTCGCGGGTGGCGACGGCAGGTTGTTGACGCTCGGCGTAAAAGTCGTATACGCGGCAGTCATGGTGGTACCGGCCGATAAATGCGACACCGCGGTGATGCCGGCCGCTCCGACGGCGGTGGTGCCGTTGATGGTGTATATCGAGGTCGGTTGGCTGAAGAGCGTGATCGATCCCAAACTATTCACTTCGTCGTAGAACGGCCGCCCATACACCGTGTACGTCCCCACGCCGACGCTGGAGTTGATCATGGGACCACGCACGCGGATGAGCTTGTGGTCGGGTGCGCTGGTGGCCACCGTAAAATACGGCTTGACCGTCACCGTCGCGGGGGTGGTGGCCAGATTCACCGAGTTCGAGACGGCGAGATTGAAATCGATGGCGAGACGCGATGCGCTCGACGAGGCGTAAGTCGGCGTGATCACCATCGGATGGGACTTGTCGAGATTCACGGTAACGGACACGGTCGTTAGGACGCCACCGGTCGAATCGATCACGGTCGCCTTTTGCGGCACGCCGTTGACCATGACGGAAATCACGGCGTTGGTGTAATCCAGGGTGATGGTCGCCGCTGTGTAGGTGTCGTCCGGAACACTGGCGGCGGCCCACAGCTCGGAGATATCGCTGAGCTTGGTGAAATCGACGCTTTCGGGCGTCGAGACCGCGGTAATCGCGCCGTTGGCAACACCGGTGAGGGTCACCGAATCGACATCGACGATGTAGCTCGTGAAATCGCCCGGCTCGTCGGTCAGGGTGACCCAGGCGATGCCGTAGCCGCTGTCGAAATTATTATTGTGGCAGCCGGCCGCCAGGACGGCGGCGGCGCATAGGAGCGCGCACAAGGTATTGCGGGCGGTTCGGCCAAGCGGTGAATGCACTACAGCTTCCAATATTGTGGGAGTGTTGAAGGATTAAGGCTGCGTAGGATAAAGGCTTTCGAGACCCGGCGGGAGGCAAAGTTCCATTTGCCTCAAGGTCAGCCACCGGTCGGACGGGGAACTTGCTGCGTTATACAGTGAATATTGCCCCCACCGAGCAAAACCTCTCGGGATGCGATTCCCAACACCCGGCGGGATGGGAACAGCCGCCGCAGGCAGCGCATCGCCGCTGCATCGCGGCGTTTGTCGTACAGCGGCATGACCACGCACTTATTTGCGATGTAGAAGTTGATGTATGACGCCGGCAAGCGATCCCCCGCCTGGCGCGGACGGCTGCCGGGACGCGCATCCACTCCGGCCGCCTCCTCGGCGGTCATATACAGCGGTCCCGGCTGATGGATCTTGTGAATGCGCAGGCGACGTCCGCGCGCATCGCGCGCGCTCGTCAATCGCCGATAGGCATCGTGGGAAATCTCGTACTGGGGGTCCTTGCGATCGTCGGTCCAAGTAAGCGCCACCTGTCCGGGACTCGTAAAGCAGGCGAGTTCGTCGATATGGCCGCCGGTCTCATCCAGATAGACGCCGCTGCCCAACCAAATCACGGTGCTGACGCCCAGGTAGCGGCGTAACTCATCCTCGACCTCGGCGCGCGACAGCCGCGGGTTGCGATTCGGATTGAGCAAACATTCTTCGGTGGTCAGGCAGGTGCCCTGGCCGTCGACGTGGATGGCGCCGCCTTCGAGCACAAACGATGTCCGGTAGCGATCCGCGCCCTCGACTTCCAACACTTTCTGCGCGATCTCGTCGTCGCGATCCCAGGGAAAGTACAAGCCGCCGTCGAGGCCGCCCCACGCGTTGAAAGTCCAATCGATGCCGCGCCGCCGGCCCTTGGCATCGATGACGAAGGTCGGGCCGCAGTCCCGCATCCAGGCATCGTTACTGCTGAGTTCGACGAGCCGCACGCCCGGCGGCAATCGCGCGCGTGCATTCTGGAATTGCGCGGCGGATACGCCCACGGTGACCGGTTCACCGCCGGCTATGGCGCTCGCGATCGCGGCGAAAACCGCCTGCGCCGGTTTAGCACCGGCACGCCAAGTGTCCGGGCGTTCCGGCCACAGCATCCAACAGCCGGAATGGCGCTCGAACTCCGCGGGCATGCGGAAGCCGTCATTTGCAGGTGTTGATGTCAGTGTGCGCAAAGTCCTAGTCTCCGGCCGCGCATGCTAGCATTGCGCCCGAATTTATAGGAGTGAGTGAATGTCAGACGCGAAGTCGGTGCATGTGCGGATCCCCGCGGGCGGCGAGAAAATTACGATCTCGAACGGTAAATTGCATGTGCCGGATCAACCCATTATCCCCTTCATCGAAGGCGACGGCACCGGCCGCGACATTTGGCGCGCCAGCGTGCGGGTATTCGACGCGGCAGTGCAAAAAGCCTACGGCGACAAACGCAAGATTCATTGGATGGAAGTGTTCGCCGGCGAGAAGGCCAACAAGGCGTACAACAGCTGGCTACCGGATGAAACCGTTACCGCCTGCCGTGACTATTTGATTTCGATCAAAGGCCCGTTGACCACACCGGTCGGCGGCGGTATTCGCTCGCTCAACGTGGCCCTGCGTCAATTGTTGGATCTTTACGTGTGCCTGCGGCCCGTGCGCTGGTTCAAGGGCGTGCCCTCTCCCGTCAAGGCGCCGGAAAAGGTCGATATGGTGATTTTCCGCGAAAACACCGAAGACATTTACGTGGGCATCGAGTTCGAGGCCGGCTCGGCCGACGCCAAGAAGTTTCTCGATTTGTTCAAGCAGAGTTTTCCAAAACAATTTGCCAAGATCCGCTTTCCGGACAGCTCCGGCATCGGCTTGAAACCCGCCTCGAAAGAAGGCACCGATCGGTTGTTCCGTGCCGCCGTCGAGTACGCCATCGCCAACAAGCGCAAGAGCGTGACGATAGTGCACAAGGGCAACATCATGAAGTTCACCGAGGGCGCGTTTCGCAATTGGTGCTATCAGTTGGCGGAGCGCGAGTTTCCCAACCAGGTCTTCACCTGGGAGCAGTGGGAACGGATCAAGGTGGCGAAAGGTGAGCCAGAGGCGAACGCGCAGATGGACGCCGCCAAGAAAGCGGGCAAGATCATCATCAAGGACGCCATAGCCGACATCACTCTGCAACAAGTGCTGACGCGCCCCGATGAATTCGACGTGGTCGCCACCATGAACCTCAACGGCGATTATCTATCGGATGCGCTGGCCGCCCAAGTCGGCGGCATCGGCATCGCGCCGGGCGGCAACGTCAACTACATGACCGGCCACGCCGTGTTCGAAGCCACGCACGGCACCGCTCCGAAGTATGCTGACCTGGACAAGGTCAATCCAGGTTCCCTGATTCTGTCCGGCGAAATGATGTTGCGCTACATGGGTTGGGTGGAAGCCGCCGACGCCATCATCGGCGCGATGGACCGGACGATTGCGCAGAAGACCGTAACCTACGACTTTGCGCGTCTGATGGAGGGAGCCACCCAAGTCAAATGCAGCGAGTTCGGCGATAACTTGATCCGCAACCTGTAGCAGAAATAGTTCGCGAACGATGGAAGGCTCTACGGAGGCTGGATCGGGCAGGCATTTTCCGGAGCGTGAAAAACAGGACGTTTTTCCTGCAGTCCCCGGGGGCGAGACGCACGCGTCTCGCGGGTGACCAGGGATGGTCACCCAGGGCTTGCGCGTAGCAGGGACTGCGCAGCGCAATGGGTTCACGACGGTCCG
>DATCDX010000219.1:0-5638 GCA_036510475.1 Steroidobacteraceae bacterium | reverse complement strand
CTCGATACCCTGAGTTCCTGCCCTGGTGTGTCGCGGCGCATGTGCAAGATGTCTCGGCCGGCGAACGCCAGGCCACCCTCAAGGTGGCGCGCGGTGTTCTGCGGACTGAATTCACGACGCGTAATACCTTGACGCCGGATGCTCAAATTCATATGCGGCTGTTGCAGGGGCCGTTTCGCGATTTGTCGGGCGAATGGCGTTTCGAGGCAATCGGCAGCCGAGGTTCGCGGGTGCATTTCAAGGTGGAATTCGAGTTCAAGAACCGCCTGACCGCCGCGGCTTTCAATGCCGTGTTCGAGTCGATGTGCGGCAGCATCGTCGACGCCTTCGCGCTGCGAGCGCAGAAGATCTACGGATAGGCGCCCTTGGACGCCGCAACGATCCGCATCGAGGTGGCCTACGCCGAGCCGCAGCGCGCCATCGTGAAAACCTACCGCTTGGATTCCGGTGCACGCGTGGCCGATGCACTGCACCTGGCCGCGCTTGATCCCGATTTTCTGGGCGTTGACTTGGTGAATTCGCCGTTCGGGATTTACGGCAAGCTCGCGCGCGCCGACCAAGCACTCAGGGACGGCGATCGCATCGAGATCTATCGGCCACTGGCCGCGGATCCCAAACTCGCCCGCCGTGCCCGCGCCCAGCAAGCCCGCCGCAAACCCCGCTGACCCCGCGCGTTGGCGCGCCAGCGCTCCGATGCTCCCTCTTACTGCTCGCGCAGCGAGCAACTATCGGTCGGGGTCGCCTCGACCCCGTTGAACCCGGCGCGCCAGCGCCTAATAAGTCCGGCCGTTTTTGATTTTTGCTGCGGATGCGTTCTGCTCGGCGACCACGGCGGCAGACGGCTTATCCAGTCGCGCCACCTTGTCGCCGTCGAAATAGACGGTGACGCGCCGCGAATCGACGTGGCGGGTGCGGCCTTTCTTCAAATAGTAAATATAATCCCAACGCTCCTTGTTGAAGCTGTCGGCGACCATGGGCGTGCCCAACAGATAGCGCACCTGGCTGCGCGTCATGCCGTCCTTGACCTGGTCGACCGCCGCCTGATCCAAAAAATTACCTTGTTGGATATTAATGCGGTAAACGCAGGCCGATGCCATCGTGGCCAGCGCCGTGCCGAGGAGGAGGCGTTGAATTATTTTCATCAAGGTGGTGCGCAGCCGTTAAATGATTGATAATCGGACTCGTATCATAACCGAAGGCACAGCATGCCGCAGCGCCTGAAACCTGACTCGAACAGCGAAAGCAACGACCTGCGCAACGCGGGTCTCAAGGTGACGCTGCCGCGACTGAAAATCCTCGACATTCTGGCCGATGCCTCGGCGCATCACATGAGCGCGGAAGACATCTACAAGAAGCTGCTGGTGTCCAACGAGGACATCGGCCTCGCCACCGTATACCGGGTACTGACTCAGTTCGAGGCCGCCGGTCTGGTGACTCGCCATCATTTCGAGGGCGGTATGGCGGTGTTCGAGCTCAATCAGGGCGCGCATCACGATCACATCGTGTGTGTTGACTGCGGCAAGGTCGAAGAGTTCATGGATGGCGGGATCGAAGAACGCCAGCATGCGGTGGCGAAGCGTTTGGGCTTCGAGATCAGCGACCATGCACTGATTCTGTATGGACACTGCCGCAAGCCCAATTGTCCCAACCAAAAGCGCCCCAAGTAGCCGCGCGGGGCCGCGATGCGTACGCGGCCGCCTCGCCCAGGTGCTGCCGGACCGCGTCGGCGCGCTCCGTATGGACGCCGTCCAGGGCGCCCCGTCCAGGCGTTAGTCCGCCGCGCCGCGCGAACGCTTCTTCTTGTTCCCCGCTAGCTTGTTCGCCGCCGGCGGAACGGCGCGGCTCAGCATCTCGTTCGCGTGCGCGCGTGCCTGATCGGTGATGTCCACGCCGCCCAGCATGCGCGCAACCTCATCGACTCTTTCGGCGGCGCTCAGCGGTTTTACGGTGGTGCGGGTAATTTTGCCGTCGGTCAGCTTGGTGACCCGGAACTGGCTGTGTGCTTGGGATGCGACCTGTGCCAGGTGCGTCACGCACAGTACCTGGGCGCGCTCGCCCAGATCGCGCAATTGGCGGCCGACAATTTCGGCCACGGCGCCGCCGATACCGGCGTCCACCTCGTCGAATACCATGCAGGGCGATGAGGTTTTGGCCGCCGCGGCCACTTGAATCGCGAGACTAATGCGCGACAATTCGCCGCCGGAGGCGACCTTCGCCAAACCTTTCGGCGGCTGTCCGGGATTGGCGCTCACCAGAAATTCGATGTCATCGCTGCCCTTGGCTCCGATTTCGGCTTCGCTCGGTGTAACGCTGACCGCAAATATTCCTCCGGCCATTCCCAACCCCTGCATGAGCTCGGTGATTTGCCGTCCCAATTGTTCCGCGGCGTTTTTGCGCGCCGTGGTCAGGCGTTGCGCGGCGCTGCGGTAGTCGCGGGCCAGCGCCGCGAGTTCGAGTTCCAGCGCGGCGAGACTGAGTTGGGCATGGTCGAGCGCGGCCAATTCCGTCTCAGTGCGTGCCAGCTGCGCCGGAAGCTCCAGCACGCCCACATGATGCTTGCGCGCCAGCGCTTCGAGCGCGGCGGCGTGGCGTTCGATCTCCTCCTGGCGCGCGGGATCGATGTCGAGTGCCTCCAGGTAGCGGCGCAGCGCATCCGCAGCCTCCTGCGTGATGATCGCGGCCTCCGTCAATAGCTTGCCGGCTTCCGCGAGTTGCGGATCGGCGTCCGCGACTCCACGCAATGCGGCCTGCCCCCTGGCCAGCAATGCGTGTGCGCTGTCGCCATCCGCTTCATAGGCGGCGGTCAGCGCGGAACGGGCCGCTACGCTTAGGCGCCCGCGGCCCGCAACGCGTTTCTGATCGGCGAACAGTTCTTCGATGGCGGCCACGGTGGTGACCTCGGCCTTGAGTTCCTCAAGCTGGTAGCGCAACAAATCAAGCCGAGCGTCGCGATTCTCGGCGGCGGCTTTCAGCGACTCGAAGTCCCGGCGGCAGACTCGATGGCGCTCGTGCAAGCCGGACACGGCATCGAGCAACGCCGGATTCGCCATGTGTTCATCGAGCATTTCGCGCTGCGCGCCGCGATTCACGAGGTGCTGGAATTCTTGTTGACCATGGATTTCGATCAGGTGCTCCGCCAGTTCCCGTAGTGCTTGCAGCGGTACCATCTGGCCGTTCACATAGGCGCGCGAGCGGCCGTCCGCGCCGATACTTCGGCGCACGATGACTTCGCCCTCGTGCTCGATCGCTTGGGCTTCCAGCCATTGGCCGGCCGCGCCGGAGAGCGCCGCGAAACTGGCAGAGATTTCGGCGCGTTCGGCGCCTTGGCGCACGACGTCGGCGCCGGCGCGGCCTCCGGCAATGAGCAGCAGCGCATCGACGACGATGGACTTGCCGGCGCCGGTTTCGCCCGTCAGTGCGGTGAGCCCGGGACCGAACTCGAGCTCGGCTTGGTCGACGAGAACCAGATCGCGCAGTTGCAGGTGGCTGAGCATGCGCCTAATCGCCGTCGGCGCGGTCGTGCTGGCCGCCGTACGCGCCGCGGCCCCAATGCAGTTTGGAGCGCAATAGCCGGTAGTAGTCGTAGCCCGGCGGATGCAGCAGCGTGATCTGCGCATCGGCGCTCTCGATGTACAAATTGTCGCCTTGTTCCAAATCGCCGATGGCGGTGCCATCGCAGGTCACTTGGGCACGGGACTCGAAGCGATCCGACATGCGTAACTGAATTTTGCTGCCGGCGCGCACCACGATGGGACGGTCGCTCAGGGTGTGCGGACAGATGGGCGCCAAGACCCACACATCGAGGTCAGGCTCGACGATGGGCCCGCCACAGGAGAGTGCGTAGGCGGTCGACCCCGTCGCCGTGGCGATCACCATGCCGTCGCCGCCGTGCGAGTTGACGAAACGGCCGTTGATGGAGGTTTCAAAATCCATGGTGCGGCCGGTTTCCCATTTATTGACCACCACGTCATTCAAGGCGAGCGCGCACACGGGCGGCGCATCGACGCGTTCGAGCCGCGCCGCCAACAGCGAACGGCGGTCTTCGCTGTAGCGGCCCGCCAGCACCGTGTCGACGTCTTCCAACATCGAATTGGGGCTCACGTCGGTCAAAAAGCCCAGCCGGCCGCGATTGATGCCGAGCAGGGGCACCGCATGTCCCGCCACCAGGCGCGCCGCATACAACAGCGTGCCGTCGCCGCCGATGGCGACGATGAGCTCGGCTCGGGTCGCGAACGATGCTTCCGGACAGGCGACGACGCTGTCCTCGGGAAACGCCAAATCCACACTGGGATCGACCAACGCCTGCACGCCACGCGCTTTGAAGTGGGCGGCCAGACTCAGCATGCACTCGGCCACACGCAGATCCGCCGTCCGGCCGACCATCGCGATGGAGTGAAAAGAGTGAGGCATGGAAGATTCCTTGTAGCATGACTGCGTAGCTTCAAACATGTTATATGGACCGTACTATGACAGAAGGTGCCGATGACGGACTCAGTGAGCGGGCGCAGCTGCTCCTCAAAGCCCTGATCGAGAATTATATTCGTGACGGGCAGCCCGTCGGCTCCCGGACACTGTCGCGGGACTCGGGATTGAGCCTCTCCTCGGCGACCATTCGCAATGTCATGGCGGATCTGGAGGAACTAGGGTTCGTGGCCTCGCCGCATACTTCCGCCGGCCGCATACCCACCGACAAGGGCTATCGGTTCTTCGTCGATACGCTGCTCAAACTCAAACCCCTGCACCAGGAGGAGATCGATGAGATCCAGCGGCGCTTGGGGCACGAGGCGGCCAATGGCCGCTCCTTGGTCCAGACTGTGTCGCAGATGCTGTCGAGCGTGACGCACATGGCGGGCCTGGTGACGCTGCCGAATCCGAATTATGTCGCGTTGTCGCAAATCGAATTCATCTCGCTGTCGGATAACCGCGCGCTCGCGATCATGGTCATGAATAATCGTGAGGTGCAAAATCGAGTGGTGCAGCTCGATCGGTACTACTCCTCTGAGGAGTTGCGGCGCGCGGCCAATTACCTCAATGAGGCGTTCGCGGGACGATCGCTGCCGGAGGTCCGGGCACAGCTGGTGCGGCAACTGCAGGAGACCCGGCAGCACATGAACCAACTCATGCAGGACGCCATCCAAATGGCGCAGAAGGTCTTCGACGCCAACCCGGACGAAGGCGTCGAGTACGTCATCGCCGGAGAAACCAATTTGATGGGATTCGCTGAACTGTCCAATGTCGACCGCCTGCGGCGCCTGTTCGAGGCCTTCAACGAAAAACACGACATATTGCGGCTGTTGGACAGCTGTCTTAGGGCCGACGGAATTCAGATCTTCATCGGTCAAGAATCGGGGTACCGCATCCTGGACGACATCAGCGTGGTGACGGCGCCCTACATGCTGGACAATCGGGTGGTCGGGGTGCTCGGCATCATAGGTCCTACGCGAATGGCCTACGAGCGCGTCATCCCGATCGTGGATCTGACCGCCAAACTGCTGGGTTCGGCCTTGAACGCGCGCAAATAGCCCCCAATAAACCGGCTTCGAACGGCACTCCTGCCGCCAACTCGAGGGCTTTGCATTGAACGATACCAATCCCACCGACGGTGCGGTCACTCCTGATTTGGGTTCGGCGGAGGCTT
>DATCDX010000218.1:0-2013 GCA_036510475.1 Steroidobacteraceae bacterium | reverse complement strand
CCAGATGGTCGCGGACGTGCCGCTCGGGGCGTTTCTTTCCGGCGGCGTGGACTCCAGCGCCGTAGTGGCCAGCATGACCCGGACGTCGTCGCAACCGGTGCGCACTTGCTCGATCGGCTTCGACCACGATGGTTTCGACGAGACCGTGTATGCGCGAAAGGTCGCCAAACATCTGCATACGCAGCATTTCGAGCAGCGCGTCAGTGCCGATGATTACACGCTGCTCGATACGCTGGCCGCAGTTTACGACGAGCCATTTTCAGACAGCTCGGCCGTGCCGACCTACCGCGTATGCGAGTTGGCGCGCACCCAGGTCACGGTGGCGCTTTCTGGTGATGGGGGTGACGAGAATTTCGCCGGCTATCGGCGCTACCGCCTGCATGCGTGGGAAAGCGGCATGCGCGCGCGCTTGCCGCTGGCGTTGCGCAAGTCGCTGTTCGGCCCATTGGGCAGGATGTATCCCAAGGCTGACTGGGCACCGCGTCCGTTGCGCGCCAAGACTACGCTGCAGGCCCTCGCGCTCGACGATGTGGAAGCCTATTTCCACACCGTCAGCACGACGTCCATGGCGATGCGCCAGCAGCTTTACAGCGCGAGCTTCAAGCGCGAACTTCAGGGGTACAGCACGCTCGATGTGTTTCGCGCCCATGCGAAACGCGCGCCCACCGACCAGCCGTTGCTGCTCGCGCAATACCTGGACCTCAAGACCTGGCTCCCCGGCGACATCCTGACCAAGGTGGACCGCGCCAGCATGGCGCACAGCCTGGAAGTACGCGTGCCGCTGCTCGATCATCGTCTGGTCGAGTGGGCATCGTCTTTGCCGCCCGAGTTGAAGCTGAGAGGGGGAACCGGCAAATACATCTTCAAGAAAGCGCTCGAACCGGATTTACCGCACGACGTGTTGTATCGGGCCAAGATGGGTTTCAGTGTGCCGCTGGTGGCATGGTTGCGCGGCCCGCTTGCGCTGCGCGCCCGCGAGGCCTTGATGAACGGCGCAGTGGCCGAATGTGGGTATTTCGAACCGGCGGTGCTCGACCGCCTGCTGCGGCAGCATGCATCGGGCCGGCACGACCACAGTGCTACCTTGTGGAAACTCTTGATGCTGGATAGCTTTCTGCGCCGCATGCATCAGCCGGCGCCCTTCGCAGCCACTGCCAGCCCGCCGCGTGCGGCCGCGGCAGCAGGAGCCCCATCATGAGCGGGCGCCTTCGGGTGTCGGCGATGCGTACCCTGAATTCGGCGCTGCCGCGGGAAGCCACACCATGAAAGCCGCCGCGGTCGATCGGGCTGCCGAGCATGAGGTGTCGCCTGCCGAAGCGGAATCCGGCGCGACTTCGCGTGGTGCCGCCGACGAGGGTAGTCAAAAAGTTCGTCTGCTGGTATTCACCAGCCTTTATCCCAATGCCGCGCAGCCGCGCCATGGCGTGTTTGTGGAAGAGCGGTTACGCCACCTCGTGGACTCCGGGCGGATTGCCGCGACCGTGGTGGCCCCGGTGCCATGGTTTCCGTTCCGAAGCCCCATCTTCGGCGCTTATTCCACGTTGGCCTCGGTGCCGGCGAAAGAAGAGCGCTACGGTATAACGATTTTGCATCCACGCTTTCCGGTAATTCCGAAACTGGGCATGAGCATCGCGCCCTTTCTCATGGTTCGCGCACTGCTCCCCGTGTTTCGGAAATTGATCGCCGAAGGGGCTGACTTCGATTTGATTGATGCGCACTATTTTTATCCCGACGGCGTGGCGGCCGCACGCCTTGGCGCGGCCATAGGCAAACCGGTGGTAATCACCGCTCGCGGTACCGACGTGACATGGATACCGCGCTATCGTCGACCCAGGCGGCAAATTCAATGGGCCGCAGAGCGCGCGGCGGCCATCGTGACCGTGTCACGGGCACTGAAGGACAAAGTCACGGCCTTGGGCGTGGATCCCGACAGGATTGCGGTTTTGCGCAACGGCGTTGATCTTGATCGTTTCGGGCCGCGGGACCGTATCGCGATACGTGCCAGATTGGGTC
>DATCDX010000217.1:0-4508 GCA_036510475.1 Steroidobacteraceae bacterium | reverse complement strand
GACCAGCACGCCGCCGGCGAGCACGGCGATCCAGGCGTGCACATGCAGCACCGATTCGGATACGGCCGCCTGCGACAGCAGCGAGAGGCCGAGCAGCAGCCCCGCGCCCAATGCAAACGTCACCGTGCCGAAAGCCACGATGGTGGCGATCTGCTTCGGGCTCAACCCGAGGGCGGAATAGGTGCGAAAGCGGATCGCACCGCCGGTCAGCGTGTTAAGCCCCACGTTGTGGCCGATGGCGTAGCCCATGAACGATATCAGCGCAATCCGCGGATACGGCGCGCGCGCGCCGGCAAAGCGTACGGCGAGCGCGTCATACAGGGTCAGACAGCTGTACCCCGCGCAAGTGAAGAACACGGCGCGCCACACCTTCACCGTGGGGATGGCGTGCATGTGCGCGAGAATGTCGCTCCAGCGGTATTTGCCGAGCAAATGATGCAGCCAAAACAACGCCAGCCCGAACAGGACGATGCCTAGGAGAGTGGTCCATGCAGGGACCTTGCGGGCTGTGATCGAGTATGCCAAGCCAGGTATCCTAGCAGGGCGTCCCGGGCAACGCTGCATGGGGGGGGTCTGTCCAGCGGCCCTTGGAAACTGCTAGGGTTGGCCCCTTAAGACCTTCCCAAACGAACAAGGGGTTATTAGCATGAGTTCCGTCACCGATGGCCGCCAGGCAACCATGGACTCGACGCAGATTTATCGCGAGGATACGTTTACCGATCGCAAGGTCGGCACCATCCGCAAACTGACGCCGGTGACATCTGACGGCTCCGCCGATGCCGCGCGGCCCGTGATATTTGTAGGACAGGCGCAGGTCATGACCCCCATGGGAGCGGTGCCGATCAGCTTTGAACTCGAAGCGGTCACGCTGGATGTGGCCATCGAGAAATTCGGCGCGGCCGCGGACCTGGCGGTTCAACAAACCATGCGCGAACTGCAGGAAATGCGCCGCGAACAGTCATCCTCGCTGGTCATCCCCGATGCCGGCGGCGGCGCGTTGTCAAACCCCGGCGATCTGCTCGGCCGCGGACGGTCGCGTCGCTAGCGACTATCAGGCTCGCGCGGCGGCCGCGTCAGGCTTGCGCAGCGGCCGCATCACGCGGTCGCCGCGGACTCCAGCGCATCCCAGCGCGCGTACGCGCTTTCGATGTCCACCGCCAGCGTTTGCAGACGCTGCAACGCCGCGGCCGCCTGCTCGCGATTGCCGTTGAACAACTGCGGATCGCTGACCGCGGTTTGCAGATGTAGGTGTTCGGCTTCCAAGCGCTGGATCTTTTCGGGCAGCGCCTTAAGCTCGCGCTGATCCTGGAAGGACAGACGCCGAGCCTTGGTCGCAGCGCGCGGCGCGGCGGTTGATGGAGCTGCGCCAGGGCTGCGCGCTGCCTCCAGAGTTAGCACCGCGCCCGGCGTTCGCACTGTCTCGGGACCGAGCGCCGCAGCAGCGCCGCCGGTCTTGCGTTGACGCAGCCAGTCGCTGTAGCCGCCCACATACTCGTTGACTTGGCCCGAGCCCTCGAACACCAGCGTGCTGGTGACCACATTGTCCAAAAATGCCCGGTCATGGCTGACGAGGAGCAGAGTTCCGGCATAGTTCGCCACCATCTCTTCCAATAGATCCAGCGTTTCCGCGTCGAGATCATTGGTGGGCTCGTCCATCACCAGCAGATTGCTCGGCTGCGCGAACAGACGCGCCAGCAACAAGCGATTGCGTTCGCCGCCCGAGAGCATGCTCACCGGCGCGTGCAAGCGCTCCGGCGGAAACAAGAAATCGCGCAGGTAACCCGATACATGCCGCGCTTGGCCATCGATCATGACGGTGTCGCCGCTGCCGCCGGTCACATTGTCCATGATGGAAGCATTGGGGTTCAGCTGTTCGCGCTGCTGATCGAAATAGGCCGGCAGAAGCTTGGTGCCGCGTGTGATCGATCCCGACGTGGGCTCCAACTCGCCGACCAACAACTTGATCAGCGTGGTCTTGCCGCAGCCGTTGGGTCCGATGATGCCGATGCGATCGCCGCGCATGATGCGCGCGGAAAAATCGGCGATCACCGCATTGGCACCGAAGGCCTGCGAAACATGCTCCGCCTCGAACACCAGCTTGCCGGAGGGCGCCGCATCCTGGGCGCGCAGTTCCACCTGGCCGATGCGCTCACGCCGCTCGCTGCGCTGTATGCGCAGCTGTTTGAGCGCGCGCACCCGGCCCTCGTTGCGCGTGCGCCGCGCCTCCACGCCCCGGCGAATCCAAACCTCTTCCTGGGCCAGTTTCTTGTCGAACAGCGCGGCGTGTTTGGCCTCCACTTCGAGCGCCGCGCGCTTTTGCAGCACGTAGTCATCGTAGTTGCCCGGCCAAACGCGTAGCTGCCCTCGATCGAGCTCCATAATCCGCGTCGCCAACCGGCGCACAAAGGCACGATCGTGGCTGATGAACAGCAACGCGCCGTCGAAATCCATCATCACTCCCTCGAGCCAGGTGATGGCGTCGATATCCAGATGATTCGTCGGCTCATCCAACAATAAGAGATCCGGCATGGCCGCCAGCGCCCGGCCCAGCATCACCCGTCGCCGCCATCCGCCCGATAGGGCGCTCATCGCCGCGTCGGGATCGAGCTGCAAGCGTGAAATCACCTGCTCCACCTGCAACTCGGCCTGCCACTCCTCCCCCGGACGACCAGGATCCACGCCGCCCATGACCACGTCGCGCACCGACGCATCGCTGGCCGGCGAAACTTCCTGAGCCAAGCTCGCAATCCGTGCGCCGGGCCGCACCCACACCTCGCCGCTGTCAGCGGCGATTTGACGGGTGATTAGATGCAACAGCGAGGATTTGCCCTCACCGTTGCGGCCCAGCAAACAGACCCGCTCGCCCTTGCGCACTTGCAGAGCGACGCAATCCAGCAACGGCTTCAGGCCGAAGCTCAAGGAGACTTTATCGAGGCGAACGGTGGGCATAAGGCCGCGTATAGTAAGCGGGTTCGCATCGACCTGACAGCCCGCCCGCATTGGGCGCCCACATCTCCACTGACCCACGCCGCTCGACACCCATGAGTTTTGTCAACAAAATTGCTCGCGTGAACATCCTCGGCGAGGCACTCGACGGCCTCGGCCGATGGTATGTGGCGGTGCCGCCGTTCCTGATCATCGGTTTCCTGGCCGTTTTATTCTATTTCATCGGTGCCGGCCAGTCGCGGCTGCAAGAAGCCGGCGACAGGCTGCAAAAATCCGCGGCTCGCGAACACGTCCTCGATGGCCTACAGAGTTCCCTGTCACGTTCCGTCAGCGCGCAACGCAGCTACTTGCTGACCGGCGATCAAAAATACGTGGAGATCTACAAAGTTACGGCCGCGGATGTGGAACCACGGTTGGAACGATTACAGACGGCCTACGCAGGGTTGGAATCCAGCGTCGCCGATGTGCGCGCACTCCACATCCTGGTGGGCAAGCGGCTGGCGGACCTCACCATGGTCCTCGCGATCCAGAAAACGCAGGGCACACCGAGTGCGATTGCGCTGGTGAAAACCAGGGTGGGCTCGGACGCCGGCCACGCCATTGGCGACATCCTCGATCGGATGCGCGGCCGCGAAGCGTTCGAACATGATGCCGCCACAGCGCATTGGGCGGGATCCCAGAGATTGAGCCGCTGGCTCACCCTCGGCGGCATGATTTTCAATATGCTGCTGATCGGCATCGCCGCACGTCTCGTGTACATGGATTTGCATCGGCGCACGCTGCAAACCGGGCAACTGCGGGATCAGAAGCTGCGATTGGAGCGCGAGGCGGAAGATCGGACGCGTGAACTGGCCGAGCTGTCGAGCCATCTGCAAAACGCATCGGAGCACGAGAAAGCCGGTCTCGCACGCGAGCTGCACGATGAACTCGGCGGCCTGCTGGTGGGCGCTCGCATGGATATTTCATGGGTGGAGCAACACCTCGCCGAGAGCGATCCGGCCATGAAATTACGGCTGAATCGCGCGCAGCAAAACCTGGCCACCTCCATCGATATGAAGCGGCGCATCATCGAGGAGTTACGGCCGACGCTGCTCGACAATGTGGGCTTGTTCGCCGCCTTGCGCTGGCAATTGAAGGTAACCTGCGGCGCCGCCGGCCTCAAGTGCACCGAGGCGTATCCCGATGAAGAACCGAAGCTCACTGCCGAGGCTTCGATCGGCCTGTTCCGGATCGCGCAGGAAGCCTTCTCCAATATTCTCGAACATTCCGCGGCGAAGACCGTGGACGTGGAGTTGCAGCTGGATGCCGGCGCGGTCGTCATGCGGATTTCGGACGACGGCATCGGCATACCCACCCACCGGTTAAATGCAGTCGGCTCGCACGGGCTGGCATCCATGCGGCACCGGGCCCGCGCCCTCGGCGGGCAATTGGACGTGACCAGCCCCTCCTCAGGCGGAACCTCCCTGGTCGTGCGCGTCCCCGCTGCCGGCGTGCGGCACGTTGGCTAAATCCCGCGGCGCGCTGGCTAAATCCCGCGGCGCATTGGCTAAATCCTGGCAGGG
>DATCDX010000216.1:0-6832 GCA_036510475.1 Steroidobacteraceae bacterium | reverse complement strand
CGCTGCAAGGCTCCACCGAGAAGGAGATCGACGAATGGCGCACCGAATACGATGTGATTTCGCAGTTGAAGGCGGCGGGCCATGAGGTCAGGCCGCTGGGCTTGAGCGACAGCCTGTCGGAATTACGCCGCGCCATCACCGATTGGAAGCCGGACATCGTATTCAACCTGCTGGAGGAATTCGACGGCATCGTGACCTACGATCAGCATGTCGTAGCGTTTCTGGAATTGATGCACCAGCCGTACACGGGCTGCAATCCGCGCGGCATGCTGCTGTCGCGCGACAAGGTGCTGTCGAAGCAATTGCTCTCCTATCACCGCGTGCCGACGCCGCAATTCATGGTGTTCGCGCAGCGTAAGAAGCCGCGGATTCCGAAGAAGCTGCGCTTTCCGCTGTTCGTGAAATCCTCGACCGAGGATGCGTCCCTTGGCATCGCGCATGCGTCGGTGGTCGCGGATGAGAAGCAGCTCGCGGAGCGCATCGCCTTCATTCACGAGCAAACGCATTCGGATGCCTTGGTCGAAGAGTACATCGAGGGCCGTGAGCTGTACGTGGGCGTCATGGGCAACGACCGCCTCACGGTGCTGCCGGTGTGGGAAATGACGTTCGGTTCTTTGCCGGAGAACCTGCCCGCGATCGCGACGCGCAAGGTGAAGTGGGATCGCAGCTACCAGCAGCGCTACGGCATCACCACCGCGGCGGCCGAGGCGCTGCCCGACGGCACCGTGGCGCGGTTGGAGCAACTGTCGAAGCGGATATTCCGAGCGTTGCATTTGACCGGTTATGCGCGCATGGACTTTCGTCTGCGGGAGGACGGTGAATTATTCGTGCTGGAGGCGAATGCCAATCCGAACCTGTCGGCGGCTGAGGATTTCGCGCAGTCGGCGTTGACCGCGGGCATGAGCTACGATGACCTGCTGCAGCGAATTTTGCAGCTGGGGGAGAATTACCCGGCGGCGTGGCGGGCGGTCGAGCTTTAAGGGTGGGTCCAGCGGTTCATCCAGGCGAGTACGGTGTCGTACCACTGGATGCTGTCGGCGGGCTTCAATACCCAGTGATTTTCGTCGGGGAAGTACAGCAGTTCGCTGGGCACGCCTTGGCGCTGTAACGCCGTGAACGCGGACAGGCCCTGTGTGTCGGGAACGCGGTAATCACGGCCGCCGTGAATCACCAGCATGGGGGTCTTCCACTTGGCGACGTAATCGACCGGGTTGTGCTTGGCGTAGGCCTTGGGCTTGAGGTATTCGGGGCCGCCGAATTCCCATTCGGGAAACCAGAGTTCCTCGGTGGAGTAGTACTGGCTGCGGTTGTCGAAAATGCCGTCATGAGTGATCAGGCACTTGAAGCGATCCGGCCACTGGCCCGCGATCCAATTGACCATGTAGCCGCCGTAGGATCCGCCCACCGCGCACATGTGCTCGCCGTCCAGCCAGGGATATTTTTTTAGCGCGGCATCGAGCCCCAACTTCAGATCGTCAAGCGGCTTGCCGCCCCAGTCGCCGTTGATCGAGTCGGTGAATGCTTGGCCGTAACCGGTGGAGCCATGGAAATCGATCATGAGGACGCCGTAGCCGGCGCCGGCGAACGCCTGCGGATTCCAGCGCCAGTGCCAGAGATTCGCCATGCTGCCTTCGGGTCCGCCGTGAATCAGAAGCGCGACGGGGTACTTGCGGCCGCTTTTGAAATCCACGGGCTTGACCAGGTAGGCGAAAACATTTTCCTTGTTCCAGCCGGGGAAGCTGAACTGTTCGTAGTCGCCGAGTTGGCGTTGCGCGAGGTCGGCTTGATTCAAGTGGGTGAACTGCTTGGGTTTGCCGCCGGCGAACCCAACCGAGTACAGATCGGCCGGATGCGCCAAATCGCTGAAGGTGTAGAACACCTTGCGCGATCCCAAGCCGAAGTCCTCGACTTCACCCTCGCCGGTGATGGCGGAGGTTCGGCCGGTTTTGGCATCGATGGCCCACAGGGGGTGTTGGCCCAAGTGATCGGTGGTGGCGAACAGGGTCTTGCCGTCACGCGACCAGGCAAATTTCGCGATCGATCGATCCCAATTCTGCGTGAGGGGGCGCTTCTCGCCTGACTTCAAGTCGAGCAGTACCAGGTGGTAGCGATCGGATTCGGCTCCCGGCCGATCGCTGGCCACATAGGCGAGTTGCGTGCCGTCGGGCGAGTAGGCCGGCTGGCCGTTGTACGCTGGATTGTCCGCCGTCAAATTACGCGGCGTGCCGCCGGCCGCGCTGACTTCGTAAATATCGAAATTGGTGGACCAGGCTTCGCCCGCCATGGCGCGCACCGAGAATGCCACTTGCGCCCCGTCCGGACTGAAGGCGTAGTCTTCACGGCCGCCGAAGGGCTTGCCGGGAACGTCACCGATGCCGGCGGTGAGGTTCACCGGCGTGCCGCTCGCCGCGTCAGCGAGCGCCATGGAAAATAGCTGCGAGCGGCGGCCGTCGCTCCAGGCGTCCCAGTGCCTGACAAACAGGTGGTCGTACAGCACGCCGCCGGCTTTGGAGTGCGCCGTCGCATCGAGGCGTTGCCGGGTGCAGGCGAGATCCGCGCAATCCAAGTACACCTCGAGACTCACCAGTATGCGATCAGACTTGGGCGACACGCGAAAGGTGCCGACGTCGAGCGGCAATTGGGTGACTTGAACGCTGTCCGAGCCTGGCGCGTCGACATCGTGCGTTTCCCGACCAGGCTTCTCGCCGCCAACCGCGACCCGCCACACCTGCATCGAGCCGCTGCGATCGGACAGAAAATAAATGCTGCGTCCATCCGCGCTCCATTGGGCGGAGCGGGCATCGGCGACCAGGTCGGTGAGGCGCACCGGCGTCGCGTGGCGCTTGTGGGTGTCGAGCAGCCAGATGGCGGTGCGGCCCTTGTTGGCGGCCATGTCGGTGATGCGCAAGGTATACGCCACGTGCCTGCCGTCGGGCGCCACCGCAATTTCGGCAATCCGCTGCAGACGCACCAGGTCTTGCACGCTGAACGGCTGCGAAGGTTCGGCAGTCGTAGTCGATTTGGCCGCCGCGGCGCCAGCCGCTGCGGCAGCACTTAAGCTGAGCAAGGCGAGGACGACTGAAAAGCGACTGGCTGCCATGGCATTTCTATCTCAGTTCCTGTTGCCGGACGAGTAGCGGAGAATTGCCCATGGAACCTAGTTTAACAGCGTGGGCAGCCGATGATCACTCCGCTCGTCTTAAGTTTCGATTTGGATGACACCTTGTGGCCGGTGGGGCCGGTGATCGCCGCCGCCGAGAGCGCATTGCTGTCGTGGCTGCGGGCGCGCTACCCGCGGGCGGTGGTGGGCCACAGCGTGGAATCGATGCGCACGCTGCGGGCCGGTGTGGGCCTGCGCTATCCGGACCGCGGCCACGATCTGACATTTCTGCGGCATCGCGCGCTCGCCGAACTGTTCTATGCGGCGGGCCATGTGGAGTCGCTGGCCGATGAGGCGATGGAGATTTTTTTCGCGGAGCGCAATCGCGTGGAATTCTACGAGGACGTGCGGCCGTCGCTGCGCCGCCTGCATGGGCGCTATCGCTTGTTCGCCTTGAGCAACGGCAACGCCGATCTGTCGCGCTGTGGCATTGCGGATTTGTTCGATGGCCACATCACGGCGAGCGCGGCGGGCGCGGCGAAACCCGACGCGCGGATTTTTGCGCAGCTATTGAAGAAGACCGGTGTGGAGGCGTCGCAGGTGCTGCACATCGGCGATGATCCGCTGGCGGACGTGGTCGGCGCGACGCGGGCCGGCATGCAGGCGGTGTGGCTTAATCGTGATGGGCGTGAATGGCCGGAGGCGTACGCGCTGCCGGCGCGCACCATTGCGACGCTCGAAGAAATCGTTTAGCCGCGATCAGCAGCCGAGGGCGGCGAGTGCTGATTGAAATTGCCAAAAACGCGAAAAATAACCGCGTTTTCCAGCGCGAGTTCACGCTTTCCGCGCTACACCCGGGCGTAGTCTTGTCGATAGGATGGTGTCAGGTGACACAAGGATGCCGAGCATGCAAGCAATGTCTGCGGGACCTCTGGTAGCTGTCAGTTCCTTACGGGAATTCTTTCGTGACGCGTTTCACGCCGCAAGCGAGCACCAACATTTGGGCATCGACGAGCAGGCGGAGCAGTACGTCGTCAATCTGCTGACCATGTTTTCGCGTGCCGATGCGTTGTACGAGCGCACGCCGGATGGTTTGCGCATCAGGCCGTTGGCGCAGATGCTGGCCGATGCGCTGGAGGCGCCGAGTGCCATGGCGCGCCAGCGTAGCTTGCAGCGCCTGGGTGATGTGTCGCTATTCATCGCGGGGTTCTTCGCCCGCAGCTTTGCGCGCAAATTGATCGACATCGACTATCACATCGCGATGGGCGGGAACGCTTACGGGGAACTGGCGGATACCATGCAGCGCTCGATGTCGGGGCGTTGCATCGCGGCGATCTATGCGCAGCTGGCGCAGAAGTTCCAGCGCTTGGTGGACGCGCTGAACGAGGTGAGTGAGATGTCCTATCGTCACACCGATGCGGATATCTTGCGGCTCTACGAAATCTGGATGAAGACGGGCAGTGCGCGGGCGCATGGCTTGCTTACGAGTCTGGGTGTGCAGCCGGTGCTCGCGGCCGGCGCGCGGCGCGCGCATTGACATGGTTCTGCGCGGCCTGCAGTCGTTGTTAGGAAGCCTCTACGATGTGGACCTTGACTACGATGTGTACGATTTCCTGGTCACGGATCGGCGCTCGCTAGGGGGCCTGGTGCCCGGCAATGATGCGCGGGCGTCGGAGGAGGAATTATTGTTGGCGGAAACGCCGGACGGTGCCGGGGTCGCGCTGTACTTGGACCCGGGATTGTTGGGGAGACTGGAGGGCGCCAATCCCGTCGGTGCGTTGACAGAGGGTAATTTGGCGGACTATTGCACGGCGTTGGAGGGTGTCAGTCACTTCGTCTATTCGACCTGGCGATTCGATCGGGATTTGCCGGTGTCGTTGTTGGAGTTGGAAACGCAGGCGGAGGTGGATAAGTACGCGGTGACGGTGTTTTTATTGGCGGATCAGCAGGGTGGGGATTATCCGGCGCAGGTGCATGCGCGGTTGTTCGACCGCGTGAGCTTCGACTCGCGCTTGGAGCCTGACCAGTACCATCGTTACCGCACGGCGCATCGCTGTGCTGCGCAGTATTGCCGGCGATTGGAGAGTCGCTTCGTGAGTCGGGGGGAGGCGCGCATCGAGGCGTTGGTGCGTGAGCTGCGGCGATTTTATCGGCTGGGGTGTGCGGCGAAGTTGCGGCACGCCTTGGCGTGAGCTGGTCCCTTGGCGCAGTGATGTTGGCCGATTCAGATGGGCTTGGGGGGATAAGAAGCTGGAGGACAAAAAGGGGAGCAGTTGTCCTCCAGCTTCTTAATCCCTCCAAACCGTTTGAATTGGACCTAAGTACATCAGTGCGCTGGCGGCGAAGTACGAGTGTGTTTGAGTGCTTTTGCACCGTGGTGTCGAGAGGTACCTGCGCAGGGCCCGGGGGATAAGAAGCTGGAACGCAACTGCTCTCCCCCGTTGCGTTCCAGCTTCTTATCCCCCAAGCCTTTGAACCGGCCTATATCACTGGGCAGAGGTGCTAATCGTCCTTGTTGTTTTTGGCTTGCTTCTTCAGTTGCAGCCACTCGCTGAGCTTCTTTAAATCGGTCTTGCGCGGGGGCGCGGCCTTGCCGAGCTTGCCGCTGTCGTAGGGGTCATAGCCTTTCTTGGTGCCGAGCGGATTGGCGCGCACGGTGAGCGGCGCGCCGGCATCGTCGGCGATCGACAGGGCGGGGTGTTCGAGCTTCTGCAGTCTCTCGGTGGCCACCTCGCGGCCGAAGGCGCCGGTGGCAATCGACCATTCCCAGACGGCGGTGCCGCGCTCGTCGAATTGCACTCGGCCGGTGGATTTGGCCGCGGGTTCCTTGGGGGACGATTCCTTGGCGGCGCCGCCTGAGTCGGCAGGCGGGGAGGATGGTTTTGAGTTATCTCTGCTCATGGTGCCTTTTTAGGCGAACCATAAGTTAAGTCAACTCGGAGCCTTCGAATATTGGCGGAGCGTCACAGTTGTAGTTGATATTGGGCGCGGAGCAGGCCGAGTGCGGTTTTACCGTCGCTCCATTCGCCGCGCAATACCAGGCCGATAGCCTCTTGCAGCGGCAGCCACTGGAGTTCTAATTCTTCGTCGGCGTCGGGGGTGGGGGAGCCTAAGACGAGGTCGCGCGCGAGGTAGAGGTGAATCAATTCGTTGAATATGCCGGGCGCGGGGATGTACAACCCTAGGGGCGTCCACCGCTGTGCGGTCACGCCGGTTTCCTCGGCCAGCTCGCGTACCGCGCAAATGGCCGGTGCTTCGCCGCCATCGAGCTTGCCGGCGGGGATTTCCCACAGGAAGTCCAGAACACCGTGCCGGTACTGGCGTACCAGGCAGACGCGCTGCGCGCTGTCCACCGCGACCACGGCTGCGGCGCCGGGATGGCGCACGAAGTCTAAGTCGTACTCGCGGCCGTTGGCATAGCGCAGCCGCTCGGTGCTGACCTCGATCACACGGCCGCGATACATGGGTTGACTGGCGATCGGTGTTGGCTTCTGCATAGTGAACAACCCTCGTGAAGGTGGAGAAATCCCTGCCTGTGATCTGCCTCCTCGCGCGCAAGGCCCGTAATGCGCGATTCTGAGGCCTGATTTCTGAGTATATTGCGTCGCCATCTGGATATACGTAAGGGGTATCCACTTAGCTCCACTAAGCGGCTTTCCCGGGCTCCAGGTCCGGGTGGACGATGTCCTGATAGGTCACAGGATCGGTCACCACGGCTTGCTGAAGGAGACG
>DATCDX010000215.1:0-3949 GCA_036510475.1 Steroidobacteraceae bacterium | reverse complement strand
TGGAAACCGTCGCAACCCGCAATGAAGTCGCAGTCAATTTCGTGATTGATTGCGCCCCGTGTGTAGGTCACGCGCGGTCTGTGGCTAGTGATGTCGTGAATGGCGACGTTTCCAGCCTCCCAAATGATTTGAGCGCCAGACGCGGTATGCGCGTCCCCCAAATCCTTCTGTACCTCGGTCTGACCGTAGACCATCATGCGATGGCCGGTAAGCTTCTTAAGATCGATTCGGTGCGTGCGGCCATCAAATGCGAGCTCGAGGCCGTCATGCGCAAGCCCTTCCCTCATCATCCGAGCGCCGACGCGCGCCTCGTTTAACAGATCGACGGTGGACCATTCGAGCAGACCCGCGCGAATCCGGCCCTCAACGTACTCCCGGGTTTGGCGCTCAAGGACAATGGATTCGATACCTTGCAGCCGCAGCAATTGAGACAGGAGGAGCCCGGAAGGACCCGCACCAATAATGGCGACTTGGATCTTAGACATTGTTTTCCCAAGGGCGAAGCGCGTACCAGTGCCCCAAGGCTGTAGACTCAAAGCATTAGGTCACCGTGGCAATGGACGAAACGCAATAGAAATTGTACTTTTCATTCAATGCCAATACCCCGTCCAAGCAATCCTAGAACCGGCCGCAGCGTCGGCGCCGCGCCTGTGCCGGCCTTCTTCCTCTATGGAGAGCCATTGCGGCCGCCGGACGAACGCTTGGTTCACGTCGAGACAATCGCCTCGCGCAGTCAGCAGCACAACTGGGACATCCGTCCCCATCGCCACCGTGACTTGCATCAGGTACTACTCACTCAGCGCGGTCAGGTAGAGACCCGCGTAGATGAATTCGCCGAGTCACTGCGCGCTCCGGCGATTGCGGTTATCCCGCCGGGCGTCGTGCACTCGTTTCGTTTCCAGCCGGGGACCATAGGTCTGGTCTGTTCATTTGCGCCTGGGCTGGTGCCGGAACTCGAGTCCGGGAGCGGCAATATTGCCCACTGTTTAGAGCGGCCGGCGGTGCTTGCACTCGACCGAGCGTCCGTGAACGCAACTGACCTCGAAATGCTCGGCGATATGCTGCTGCGGGAGTTTGGCCGCTCTGCGACAGGACGGCACGTGGCACTGCGTGGGCTCGTGGCCGCAATGCTTGCAAATGTTCTGCGGCTTACGCGATTGTCCGAGATGCATGTGCCCGGCGGCGCGGGCTTCGCGGCCCCCGAGTGCGAACTCGTTGCGCGCTTTCGGCGACTCGTTGAGCTTCGGTACCGAGAACACCTTGGACTTGCCGCCTACGCAGCGGAACTTGGCGTCTCGCAAGCACGGCTGCGGCGAGTTTGCATCAGCGTCGCCGACCAGTCACCCGCTGAACTCGTGCATCTGCGGCTGCTCGTTGAAGCAGAGCGGCAACTGCGCTACACGTCGTTGTCGATCGCGCAGATCGGCTACCATCTCGGCTTCCAAGACCCAGCCTACTTCAGCCGTTTTTTCAGCTCCCGGCTGCGCCAGTCACCGCGGGAATTCAGGAGCCGACACGCGCCGCCGTGATACAAGCGAGCCGCGCGCGCCTGTCGTCGTTACGCCGCCAATTCATCAACCATCGAGACGATGGCCACCAGCACCGGGCCGCCGACCCTGAGATGACAGTCTTCGATTTGCCGGCGGTCAAACGACCTGCCGGCGGTTCTGCCGTTTGCGATGATCTCGATTTTCGAGCCGACGGGAGAATCACTGGGGCCGGTGTCAACGTCCGTAATGCGGCCATAGAGGCCGTGCGGCACCAAAAGACTCTTAATTTCCAGCCTGATCTTCTTGAGCCCCGTATCGAATTCTTCGCGCGACCGATTCTCGTCCATGGGACCCTCCTAACTCGACGCTACCGACACACATGATACGCGCACGATGATGGATCGAGCGGATTACCATCGAGCGGCGCCTACTTGGCCTTGATGATCGCCGTAAGGGTCACGCTGCTCGGATCGAATACGGCGAGCAGCGGTTGTCCGCGTCCCGTCAGCGGTATCGAATTGAGCGCGTTCGTGGCCAGCCCGGCCGCCTGCATACGCTTCTTGAGGGTCTTTTTGTCGGTGGGCGAGAAATATCCCACATCGTCGACTTTTTTCAGTTGGGTTCGAAGCGCCGGCAGGCCCAGATCCCAGCGCTTGTAGTATCGCGGCATCGAGATCACATCGTCGCCGCCCCCGATCGCCGCCGCAACGATCTTGGCGCGTTCGTTCGAGTCCTGGGGAAGCGGCGCCCAGATCCAGCGCGGCACGCTGTACCAGTGGGGCACGAGCTCTGCATTCTGCCGGGCGAGCGCCAGTTCCTGGGCATCGACGTCGTATGCCTGCACCATCTGCAGCACGTTGACGGAAAACGCGTAGTAAAGCGGCCGTCCGTTCCAGAGCGACACCGTGCCGTAAATCAGTGCGAACAGCTGGACCGCGACGATCATCGACACATCGCGAACGAGCTCACGCCGTGGCTTCGTTGCGCGGGCGATGATCAAGGTCAACAGAGGACCCACGACGATGTCGACTCCGGCCATCACGACGACGACATGCGAGACGTCCGCCAGGTACCAACCCGGCCAGCGATACCAGCCCAGGTATAGCGTCCCGAGTATGAGCGTAAGAGCGACCGTGCTGCCGAGCAGATGCAGTCCAAAGGCCTTAAATCTAAATCGCATGGCGGTTTCCTAAAAATAAGGGGCCGCGTTTCTCAAGCCCGATTACTGGAGCGCGCGCGAGATGCCGTGCGGGATATTACAGCGCAGCGCGCGCAGACGGCACGGCGCGTAGCGGTGCGACTGGACATTGATGCCAATACTGCGGACTGACGCCTGCTACGAGGACCTCTCACGCGCCGCAGTGGCCGCCGCCAGCCGGTGATCTCCGCGTCGCGTCGCGTTCACTGTACCAGTGTCCGCTGTCGTCCGCGGACACTGTCCGCGGACACAATGACTCCTCTACTGGACAGATTACTGTATTAAAAACAATTACTTAAAGACCTGCGTAACTGGCACGACACTTGCTATTCCCCCTTGGAACATCATTCGAGGGATGACGGCAGAACATGTTTCAGTACTCCATGGCGCTCACCGCGTCGCTCGTGCTGATGCTCATGGCGGAGGTCGCGGGCGCCAACGATTTGAAGCAGCTCTACGAGGTCGCGCTGACGCGCGATGCCACGCTGCAGGCAGCTGGCTTCCAGCGTGACGCCGCCATCGAGGCCAGGCCGCAGGCGCTGGCACAGTGGCTGCCACAGCTTTCGGCGAGCGCCAGCGCCGCACGTGAGCGGGTCGGCTTCGACGCAGGCCAGCTCGCCGCGAGTCCGGGGCTGGGAAGCCAAGCTGCGGATTGCGCCTTGGGTGCCGGCACCGGCACGCAGCACTGTTACGGCACCGCGCGCGGACTCGGGCTCAACATGTCCCAGACGTTGTGGAGTTTCCAAGCGTTCAGCCAGCTCAAGGAAGCGAATTTTCAAGCCGCGGCCGCTGAGGCCACTTTCCAAGGCGCGCAGCAAGACCTGCTGCTGCGGGTGGCGCAGGCCTATTTCGCGATTCTATCGGCCACCGATCAACTCACCACCAATCGCAGCGAGCGCGAGGCGTTCGGCACGCTGCTCAATCAGGCCAAGGTGCGCGAGCAGACGGGCGTCGGCCCGCGCAGCGACGTGTCGCAGGCGCAGGCCTTCTATGACGCCACCGAGCAAAGCGTCATCGATGCGCAGAATTCGCTGGACGATGCGAATCTGGCGCTCACCGTCATCGTCGGCGCGCGGACCGATCACATTGCGCCGATGCGCGAGGACATCCCCTTGCCGACTCCGGAACCGGCCTCGGCCGATGCGTGGGTGGCGTCCGCGCGGCAGGATAATTTCAGCGTGCGCAGCGCGCAGCTCAAAATGGAAGCGGCATCGCGGGACGTGTCCGTGCAACGCGGCAGGGGCTTGCCTTCGTTTGCGCT
>DATCDX010000214.1:0-5228 GCA_036510475.1 Steroidobacteraceae bacterium | reverse complement strand
AGATGATGGGCAGCCTGCCGCAAGGCGACCCGGCACGTCAGGCGGAGCTGTTCCAGTCCGCCAAGGACGCCGCGGAGCTGACACCGACCACCAGCAACAAGCTTAAATTCGCGTTGGCGCTGGCGACCCCGGGACACAGCGGCACCGATCCCGTCGCCGCACAGCGACAGTTGGCGGAACTGCTGGCCAGGCCTGAAACTCTGTTGCCGATAGAGCGCTGGTTGGCCGTGGTGGAGCTCAAAGAGGTCGAACAGAGACTGGTTCTTCAAGCTGAAAACAAGCGCATGCGCGACGAAGCCGCGCATGACTCACATGATAAGCTGCAGGCGGCCACTCATCGTCTAGCGGTGGAGTCGGATGAGAATGCAAAGTTGCGCAAGGCCTTGGACGAGGCTCGAGCGAAGCTCGAGGCGGTCACGCATATCGAGCGATCGATCAACGATCGCGGTGCGAACGGATCGCACACGCCGTAAACAATCACCGGAGAGACCGCATTGAACGCCTATTCGATAGCCGCGACCACCCCTCTTTCATTCGGCCTGCATACCGGCACGCGAGAATCCTCGACGCCACAAAAGCGCAAAGCGCGCATCTTGGTGGTGGACGATGATCCCGGTCTGCTGCGGCTGCTGACCATTCGCCTGCGCGCCGAAAACTACGAAGTGGAGGCGGTTGAAAGCGCCGCGGCGGCGCTCGCCGCCTGCGTGCGCTTCCGGCCGGATCTCGTGATCACGGATCTGCGCATGGACCAGATGGACGGCATCGGCCTGCTCAAGGAGCTGCAAAGCCGCTGGCCGGGTCTGCGCGTCATCATCCTGACGGCGCACGGCACGATTCCCGACGCCGTGCATGCCACGCAAAGCGGTGCCTTCGGTTTTCTGACCAAGCCGGTCGACAAACAGGAATTGCTCGATCATGTACAGAAAGCGCTGAAAGTATCCGGGTTTGCCCATGTGGACGAGGATTGGCGCGCCAGCATCATCACGCGCAATCAGCTGATGGAGGACAAACTGGCCCAGGCCAATATGGTGGCCGGCACCGACGCGCGGGTCTTGCTGACCGGCGAGAGCGGCACCGGCAAGGAACTGCTGGCGCGTGCGATTCACGCAGCAAGTCCCCGGCGCAATAAATCATTCGTCGCGATCAACTGCAGTGCGATGGCGGAAAATCTCCTGGAATCGGAACTCTTCGGCCACGAGAAAGGCGCCTTCGCCGGCGCCACGCGTTCGCAG
Source organism: Steroidobacteraceae bacterium (assembly GCA_036510475.1). Taxonomy (GTDB): domain Bacteria; phylum Pseudomonadota; class Gammaproteobacteria; order Steroidobacterales; family Steroidobacteraceae; genus Bog-1198. The sequence goes on along the minus strand of DATCDX010000214.1, from coordinate 3,996 downwards.
AAAGGCTTGTTCGAGACCGCCGACGGCGGCACCTTGTTGCTGGATGAAGTCGGCGACATGCCGATGCGTCTGCAGGTCAAGCTGCTGCGCGTGCTCCAGGAAAACCAGATTCGCCCGGTCGGCGCGCCCGACTCGGTGCCGATCAACGTGCGGATCATCTCCGCGACGCACCGCGACCTGCACGAGCTGATGATCGGCGGTCAATTTCGCGAGGACCTGTACTACCGCCTGAACGTCGTGCACATCGACATGCCGCCGTTGGGCCGCCGTCGCGAGGATATTCCGCTGCTGGTGGCACATTTCCTCGAACAGATCGCCAAGGAAAGCGGCCAGCGGAGAATCTACGCTCCTGAAGCCGTGGAAATGCTGGCTACCGCCGAGTGGCCGGGCAACGTGCGCCAGCTGTACAACGTGGTGCGGCAAAATGTTGCGCTGTCGCACGGCGCAATCATCACCGCGGAGCTGGTACAGCAGTCCCTGGGGGGCAGTCCCACGCGATTACCCTCCTTCGACGAAGCGCGTGATGAGTTCACCCGCAGTTATCTGTCGCAGATTTTACAAATCACCGGCGGCAACGTCAGCCAGGCGGCACGGCTGGCGAAACGCAATCGCACCGATTTCTACAAGCTGCTGTCGCGCCATCAGCTGCTGCCCGACGACTTTAAAAAGAATTGAAGCCCTCGCGAGTTCCGTCAAGCATAGAATTCGGCGATCGTCGCGACCACATACGCCAGCTGCGCCGGTTCCAACTCCGGATAGATCGGCAGCGCCAGGGATTCGGCCGCCGCCCGTTCGGATTCGGGGAAATCCCCTGTTCCATAGCCTAAGTACGCGAAGCATTTTTGTAGATGCAGGGGTACGGGATAGTAGATTTCGGTACCGATGCCGCGCTCGCCCAAGAAGGTTTTGAGGACGTCGCGGCGCTGCGCGCGCACGACGTATTGGTTGAATATGTGCCGGTAGCCGGGAATCACGACAGGCGTGGCGAGATTCGCGCCCAACGCCGCCTGCGCAAACGCCGCGTCATAGGCAGCGGCATTGCGCTGCCGGCCTGCGGTCCAGCCGTCCAGGTATTTCAATTTCACACGCAGCACGGCCGCTTGCAATTCGTCAATGCGAAAGTTTCCGCCGATGACGGCATGCACATACTTGGGCTTACCGCCGTGCACACGCAGCACGCGCATGCTTTCCGCGAGCTCCGGATCGTTCGTAGCGCACAGGCCGGCATCGCCGAACGCGCCCAAATTCTTGCTCGGGAAGAACGAAAAGCAGCCGATATCGCCGATCGAGCCGACGCGCGCACCGTCCTTGTATTCCGTGCCGATGGCCTGCGCGGCATCCTCGATAATTTTCAAGCCGAACTTTTGCGCCAGCGCCAGCAACGGCTCCATGTCGGCGGACTGCCCGTACAGGTGCACGGGCATCAACGCCTTGATCCGGCCGCCGGTGCGGCGGTTGAGCAGTCGATCGCCCTGCAATACGCAGTTTTGATCGATGAAAGCCTGCACCGCGGCAGGCGACAGATTAAAGGTTACGGGGTCGATGTCGCAAAACACCGGCCTCGCGCCCACCCGGGCAATAGTCCCGGCCGTGGCGAAAAAAGTATAGGGCGAGGTGATCACCTCGTCGCCCGTGCCCACGCCCAAGGCCATCAAGGCGAGCAGCAAGGCATCCGTGCCGGAGGACACGCCGATGCCGGCCGAAGCCGCACAGTAGCGCGCAACCTCCCCTTCCAGGCCACGCACGTGCTCACCCAGTATAAACTGCTGACTCGCGCACACTTGGTCGATGATGGGCATCACTTCAGCGCGAATCTGGGCGAATTGCGCCTTAAGATCGAGTAATGGAACTTTTGTCATAGGTCTCTGGAATTAGGATTGCAACACAGGTCGCCTGCGAACAGCCGCGGGACCGATTTAACTATTGTAGAAATAGGTCACGCACGGATGGCCGAATATGATCGATAATACACGCTGATTATGTCGCACTTCCGCCACGCACGCAGAGTATAGCGAACCGCTCCCATGGCTACGGATACGAGATGCCCCAACCGGTCTTATTCAAGCAAACCTTTCTTATCGCGATATTGACCGGCGTACAAGCGGTGGTGCCGGCGATCGTCGCCGTAGCCACGCTGTATGCGACCGTCACCCTGTTCGGCAAGGTATTCGACCGGTCCTCCGAATCCATCGTCATCGTCGCGGTGATGTGCCTGGTGCTGGTGCAGCCGCCCCGTGAGATCAGCACGCAGATCACCTCCGCGCGCGTGGCGGCGGTCACCGACGTGATATTCCGCTGGCTTTTGCTGCTCGCGGTATTGCTCGCCGTGGGCTATGTCACGAAGTCCCTGTCGGGCTATCCGCGCCGCGTCTTTCTCACCTGGTCGGTGGTGACGCCGGTGGCGTTGATCGTGGTTACCCTGATCATGCAAGAAATCATGCGTCACTTCCTGCTAAATGCCTTCGACAACCGGCGCGCCATTTTTGCGGGCTACAACAACAGCAGCCTGGAACTCGCACGGCGCCTGACCAGCAATCCGGCGATGCGCCTGGCGGTAGCGGGCTTTTTCGACGACCGCAGCAGCGAGCGGCTAGGAATGGAGTCCGACGCCAAACTCATCGGCTCCTTGAGCGACGTCGCCAACTACGTGAAGCAAAACGGCACCGATGTGATTTTCATCGCGCTGCCGATCCGGCATGTGAAGCGAGTGATGAATCTACTCGATGATTTGCGCGACACGACGGCCTCGATTTACTACGTCCCGGACATCTTCGTCTTCGACCTAATCCAAGCGCGCTCGGGCGAGATTCATGGAATTCCCGTGGTCGCCATGTGCGAGACGCCGTTCTACGGGTATCGGGGCGTGGCGAAGCGGCTCACCGACATCGGATTGTCGGTCGTGATACTGCTACTGCTGCTGCCGCTGTTGCTGCTGGTCGCTGTCCTGGTCAAGACCACTTCTCCGGGGCCTGTGATCTTCAAACAGCGCCGCTACGGTCTGGATGGACGCGAAATCGCCGTGTACAAGTTTCGAACCATGCGGGTGACCGAGGACGGTGCGCACATTCGCCAGGCATCGAAACGCGACAGCCGCATCACGCGCGTCGGCGGCGCGCTCAGGCGTTCGTCAATGGACGAACTGCCGCAGCTCATCAATGTGCTGCAGGGTCGCATGAGCCTGGTGGGACCCCGGCCGCACGCCGTCGCCCATAACGAGGAATACCGCAAACTCATCAAGGGCTACATGGTGCGCCACAAGGTATTACCCGGCATTACCGGTCTCGCTCAGGTCAACGGCTGCCGCGGCGAGACCTCACAGCTCAAGGACATGGAAGCGCGCGTGAATTACGACCTGGAGTACCTGCGGCGTTGGTCACCGATGCTGGACATCAAGATCATTCTGCTGACCGTGGTCAAGGTGTTCCGGGACGACAAGGCGTACTAACGGCCGCCTCAAAATCAGCATCGTCGCAAGCAAATCGACATGAATTCGGGTTGGGTTTCTATGCGCCAATAGCGGAGCTTATGTGCCATCTAGGACGATTTATTGGCGCATAATTGCTTATGCGCCAATTTTAGACTAGTGATGCGTGATGCATTAGCATCTGATGCATGAGAACGATGCTCGACATTGCTGACGATGTGCTACAGGCCGCAAAGGAGCGGGCTAAGCGGGAACGGAAGACCATCGGCGAGATGATCTCCGAGTTAGCTCGGCGCGCGCTGACGACTCCGCAAGAGCCGCTGTCCGTGAAGGAACCCAAGGCAGTTAATGGACTTAAGCCGTTCGCGCGACGTGGCGGTATTGTCACCAATGAGTTGATCGAAAAGCTTCGTGACGAAGATGCGTACTAGCGGCGCTCACCCCAGCTGGTCGCGTGCGCGTCACGCCGCCACAAGTCGACTTGAGATCTGCGGACTGTAGCAAGTGCGCGCACTGTAGGATGTGAATGTGCTGATCGCGTTGCTGGACTCCGATCACGCATCCCACGATTC
>DATCDX010000213.1:0-4194 GCA_036510475.1 Steroidobacteraceae bacterium | reverse complement strand
GAAGAACGTGCTGGCCACCTTGATGCAGAGCTTCGCCATCACCTGTGTGGTGACGATCTTGTGGTGGTTGATCGGCTATTCATGGGCATTCACGCCGGGGAGTGCCTATCTCGGAGGTGCGACTCGCGCTCTCTTCGACGGCATGACCATCATGAAAGACGCGAACAAGCTGACCGTGTCGCACCTGGCACTCACCATTCCTGAAACCGTCTATGCGATGTTCCAGCTGACATTTGCCATTATCACTCCGGCATTGATTGCGGGTGCGTTTGCCGATCGCATGAAGTTCTCGGCGATGCTGGTGTTCATGTCGGTCTGGTCCCTGGCGGTGTATGCGCCCATCGCTCACTGGGTGTGGGAGCCGACCGGCTGGCTTGCCGTGAAAGGTGTGCTCGACTATGCCGGCGGCACCGTCGTGCACATCAACGCCGGCATGGCGGGCCTGGCGAGCTGTCTCGTGCTCGGTAAGCGGGTGGGCTACGGCAGGGAGGCGATGCCGCCGCACAACCTGACGTTGACGCTGATCGGCGCCTCGCTGCTGTGGGTCGGCTGGTTCGGCTTCAACGCCGGCTCAGCGGGCGCCGCGGACGGCCGGGCGGGCATGGCGATGCTGGCGACGCAGATGGCGACCGCCGGCGCCGCCTTGAGCTGGATGTTCGCGGAATGGATCAGCAAGGGTAAACCCAGCGTCTTAGGCATCGCCTCGGGCGCCGTCGCCGGATTGGTGGCGATTACACCGGCATCGGGCTTCGTAGGGCCCACCCCGGCACTCATCATCGGCCTCATCGCCGGCGTCCTGTGCTTCTTCGCCGCGACATCGCTGAAGAGCGCGCTGGGCTACGACGACTCACTCGACGCATTCGGCGTGCACGGCATCGGCGGCATCATCGGCGCGCTGCTCACGGGAGTATTCGCCAGCAAGGAAATCAGCGGCGTGGACGGCTCGGTGCTCACCCAGTTGTGGGGCGTGGGCACCACGGTGATTTACGGCTTCACGGTCAGCTTCGTCATCTTGAAAGTCATCGACATGACGATGGGTCTACGTGTGACCGAGGAACAGGAGCGCGAGGGGTTGGATATCTCGCTCCACGGCGAACGGGTGGAGTAATTGAACACTCTATATAGACAGGTCGTGCGCTCGGTCGCCGTGGCGATAATAGTGGGCTCCACGGCAAACGCTGCGGCGGCCGACGCCGCGGCAGCAGACGCCGTCGGGGCGGCGGACGCGTCCGCGGAACCAGCGGTTCCTGCGACGCCATCGTTGTTGCCGCCCATGGCCGGACCTCTCGCAGCCAACTCGAAGCCCAATGCCTACGACGCAGGTCCGCTCGGCAATGTGTACGTCACCGGTATTGTCAGCGGTTTCGCACAGTGGCAGGACAAGGTCGTTTCCGGGGACCGGAGTCATCAAGCGGATGTGAGCAACGCTCAGATCTTTCTCAACAAACCCACGGGTCTGGTGCAATATTTCATTCAGGCAGGCGTGTACTCGCTGCCGGATATCGGAACACCGTACATCAGGTCCGGCAAGGCGACCGACGGGTTCTACGAGCCGTTTTCACAGGGATACATCAAGCTCGCACCCAGCGACAATTTCTCAATCATGGCGGGCAAGCTGCCGACGCTCATCGGCGCCGAGTACACCTTTTCGTTCGAGAACATGAACATCGAGCGCGGGCTATTATGGAACCAGGAAAACGCCGTGAATCGTGGCGTGCAGGTGAACTACACCGCCGGACCTGTCGCACTGTCCGCTTCCTGGAATGACGGCTTGTATTCCAACATCTACAGTTGGGCTTGGCTTTCCGCGACCTGGACCATCGACAAGGCCGACACCATCGCGGTCATCGGCGGCGGCAATACCAAGCATACGACCGTGTCGACCCTGGCGACTCCGGTATTCCTCAACAACGAACAGATTTACAACGTGATATACACGCACACGTCCGGGGCATGGACCATCCAACCCTACGTGCAATACACCCATGTGCCGGCGGTTCCCGAGATCGGTGCGTTGCATGAGGCGTCCACGCTCGGGGCTGCCGTACTCGCGAACTACACCTTCGACGGAAAATCCACAGTCGGGGGACTGAGTCTCCACGGCTTCAGCTTGCCGGTTCGCGTGGAGTACATCTCCTCCACCGGCAGCGTTTTGAACGGAGCGCCCAATCTGATGTACGGACCCGGCAGCAAGGCCTGGTCGGTCACGGTGACGCCGACCTACCAGCTCAATAGTTTCTTCGCGCGCGCCGAGTTCTCATACGTTGGGGCAAAAGATACGGCGCCGGGACTTGCCTTTGGTCCGGACGGCAACTTAAGGTCGCAAAATCGCGCGTTGCTGGAAGCCGGCCTGCTGTTCTAAGCGATGCTCGGCGTCAACCGTCGCGCGCCACTCATGGCGCGGCATTCGGCGGCGATGGGACAGTTCGGGCACGCTCGTTCGTCAGTTCGGCGATGGCCTGGGTTCGCCGCCGCTGCAGGCGCTCCGCGATCTTCGCCCCGTCGCCAGTGGCGATGTCCTCCGGCAGCGGCTTGATGGCGGCGGCGGCGGCGCGCGCCGCTTGCAGGTACTCGCGCTGTGGATAGGGCACCTGCTCCAAGCCGGCGCGGCCGCGGGAATCCGCCTCGCACGCCAGCAGCGCCTGCGTGAACCGTTCTGGGCGGCGCAAGGCGTCGGCGCGCTCTATTATTTCCAGCACGGTTTTGGGCCGCAGTTCGAAGGCACGATGCACGTTACCGTGGTAGCGCGCCACGATGACGGCAAGATCGCGGTAGTCGCCGGGCAGACGGAGGCGCTGCGCCAGCGCCTCGATCAGGGCGACGCTGCGTTCTTCGTGCCCCCGATGGCTTGGCCATTGCTCGCGCGGCGTGGTGCCCTTGCCGAGATCGTGCACCAGTGCGGCGAACCGAACTCTCGTATCGGAACTCAGCAACGCTGCTTGCTCGAGCACCATCAAGGTGTGCACCCCGGTGTCGATTTCCGGGTGCCACTGCGCCGGTTGCGGCACGCCGAATAACGCGTCAATTTCCGGATATATCACGCGCAACGCGCCGCAGGCGCGCAGCACCCTGAAAAACTCGCTGGCCTCAGGTTCGCGCAGCGCCTTCTCGGTTTCCTGCCACACCCGCTCGGCCACCAGCGCATCCACCTCTTTCTGCTCGACCATGGCGCGCATCAGCGCCAGCGTTTCCGGCGCAACTTGAAAGCCCAGCGGCGCGAAGCGCGCGGCGAAGCGAGCCACTCGCAGCACGCGCACGGGATCCTCGGCGAAGGCGGCAGAGACATGGCGCAGCACACGCGATTCGAGGTCTCGCCGGCCGCCGTAGGGGTCGAACAATGTGCCGTCGGCCGCCTGCGCGATGGCGTTGATGGTCAAATCGCGGCGCGCGAGGTCCTCCTCGAGCGTGACCTCGGGGCCGAATTCAACGGTGAAGCCGCGGTAGCCCGCCGACACCTTGCGTTCGAGCCGCGCCAACGCGTGCTCCTCGTGAGTCCGCGGGTGCAGAAACACTGGGAAGTCGCGCCCCACTTCGCGGTAGCCGAGACGCAACAGCTCCTCGCGGGTGCCCCCGACGACCACCCAGTCGCGCTCTTTGACGGCTACGCCAAGCAAGGCGTCCCGAACCGCACCGCCGACCAGATACACTTGCATGGGTGAATATTAGCAGCATAGCCGCGACGATCCGCGCGGCCCTGAGTATTGCGTTGATCGCGGCCGGCGTTGGCGGCTGCTATTTAGCACAAAGCGTCGAGGGCCAGTTGGCCCTCATGTCGAAGCGCGAACCCATCAGCCGCGTGATCGACGACGCATCGACAACGCCCGCGTTACGGGCCCAGCTTAAGGCGGTCACCGACATACGCGAGTTCGCCAGCCATGAGCTGGGACTGCCGGACAATGGCAGTTACCGTAGTTACGCCGACCTGCACCGGCCCTACGTGGTATGGAATGTGGTCGCCGCGCCGCAGTTCTCGGTCGATGCCAAGCAATGGTGTTACCCGATCGTCGGCTGCGTCGCCTATCGCGGCTACTTCAACGAAAGCGCCGCGCGCCGCTTCGCCGCCCGTTTGGACGCCCGAGGCTTCGATGTCAGCGTCGGCGGCGTTGCGGCCTATTCAACACTGGGTCATTTCGACGACCCCATCCTCAACACCATGGTGGGCTGGGACGATGTGGAGCTGGCGTCGATCATCTT
>DATCDX010000212.1:0-26337 GCA_036510475.1 Steroidobacteraceae bacterium | reverse complement strand
CCGCACGCAGGATCAGTCCTTCATCGACCCGCGCTACCGCAAACGCGTCCGCGGATTCGAGAGCCCGCGCGACGGCCACCAGCCCGTGACCATAGGCGTTGGCCTTAATGACGGCCATGACGCGCGACTTCGGCGCCCACTGCCGTACCAACTGCAAATTATGGCGGAGTGCGCCGGAATCGACCGTCGCACTGACCATCGGGGTCATGAGGCACTCACCGCAACGTCACCGGAATACGCCCTCGGCATACGACTCCGGCGCGTAGTTCTCGAACTTGGTGTACTGGCCGAGGAAGGTGAGCTGCACATCGCCCGTGGGACCATTGCGCTGCTTGGCGATGATGATGTCCGCGATGCCCTTGCGCGTGGTGTTCGGGTCGTAGAATTCTTCGCGATAAATCAGAAGAATGACGTCAGCATCCTGTTCCAGGGCCCCAGATTCACGAAGATCCGACATCACCGGCTTCTTGTTCTCGCGCTGCTCCACGCCGCGGTTCAGCTGCGACAGCGCGATGATGGGCACCTTCAACTCCTTGGCCAGCGCCTTCAAGGATCGTGAGATTTCGGAAATCTCGGTGGCGCGGTTTTCCTTGGTGCCGGCCACCTGCATGAGCTGCAGGTAATCCACCACGATCAGATCGAGGCCGCGCTCGCGCTTCAGGCGGCGCGCGCGCGCGCGGATTTCCGTGGGACTTAAGCCCGGCGTTTCATCGACGAAAATATTCGCGCTGCTCAGCTGCGTCATCGCGGAATCGATTCGCGGCCAGTCATCCTCGTTCAAACGCCCGGAGCGCAAATTGCTTTGATTGATGCGGCCAAGCGATGAGATCATGCGCAAGGTCAGCGACTCCGCCGACATTTCCATGCTGAATATCGCCGCGGATTTATGCGAGCCCAGCGCGGCATTCTCGGCAATATTCACCGCCAGCGTAGTCTTGCCCATCGAGGGGCGGCCCGCGACGATGATCAAATCGCCCGGCTGCAATCCAGAGGTGTACTCATCGAGTTGCTTGAAACCCGTGGAAACACCGGTCATTTTCCCATCGGAGTGATACAGCTCGTCGATCCGGTTGACCACGTCCGGAAGAATGCTCTTTACCGTCCGGAAGCCGATCTTGCCGCGCGAACCGCGCTCCGCGATCTCGAACACCGCACGTTCGGCATCATCGACGATTTCACGGGCCTCGCGGCCTTCCGGCTCGAGCGCGCTGCCGACGATGAGATTACCCGCGGTAATGAGCTGGCGCAGGACGGAGCGTTCGCGCACGATGTCCGCATACGCGCGAATATTGGCGGCGGTGGGCGTGTCGCGCGCCAGCGATCCCAGATAGGAGAGCCCACCCACCTGATCCAACAGCCCTTGGGCGTCCAGATGGCCGGACAGCGTGACCGCATCGCAGGGCTGGCTGCGCTCGATCAAGCCGGCGACGGCCTCGAAAATCAGGCGGTGATCGTGGCGGTAGAAGTCCTCAGAGACGACTCTGTCCGCGACCTGATCCCAGGCCGCGGCATCGAGCATCAAGCCACCGAGTACGGATTGCTCCGCTTCGACCGAATGCGGCGGCAGGCGCAGACCGTCGCCGGCGCCCAATGAACGATCGCTAACGCGAGAGGCCATGCGCAATCCCCAGGGGACGCGATTGCCCGCCGCTACTCTTCGGCGACGATCGTGACCGTCAAGCTCACATCAACGTCAGTGTGCAGGTGCAACTGAACTTGATGTTCGCCGGTGGCGCGAATCGGTCCGTTCGGCATGCGCACTTCGGCGCGGCTGATCGGCTGGCCCGCCTTGACGGCCGCCTCGGCGATATCCGCGGTGCCTATGGAGCCGAACAGTTTGCCTTCGGCGCCCGCCTTCGCCGCCAGCGTCAGCTTGAAGCTTTCGAGAGCGGTCGCGCGTGCCTGCGCCGCCGCAAGGTCGTGGCCGGCCTTGGCTTCCAGCACATGCCGCTGTTCTTCGAATTTGGCGATATTCGCCGGCGTCGCCATGGTGGCCCTGCCGGTCGGCACCAGGAAATTCCGCGCGTAACCCGACTTTACTTTGACGCGATCGCCAATTTGACCGAGGTTCGCGACCTTCTGCAACAATATGATATCCATGTGCTGACGCCGGTTAGTGCTGATCGGTATACGGCAGCAACGCCAAAAAGCGCGCGCGCCGGATGGCCAGCTGCAATTGACGCTGGTAGTGAGCGCGCGTGCCCGTGATGCGGCTCGGCACGATCTTGCCGGTCTCGGTAATGTAGCTCTTGAGAGTCACCAAATCTTTGTAATCGATCTGCTTGACGTCATCGGCCGTGAATCGGCAGAACTTCTTGCGGCGAAAAAAACGTGCCATGTTGGTCTCCTGTTTTACTGCGCGCTCGGCGCCTTAACGTGCGCCCATCGGCACGTCATCGTCGTCACCGTCATCGCCGAAGTCATCATGGCGGCGGGCATTTTCATCCGGCGCGCGCGCCATCGGCGACGCCTCGGTCACCGCTTCATCCATCTTCACCACCAAGCTGCGCAGCACCGCATCGCTGAAGCGAAACGAGCCGGTGAGTTCGGTGAGCGTCTTCTGATCGCATTCGATATTCAGAAGTATGTAGTGCGCTTTGTGAACTTTGGATATGGGGAAAGTCAGCTGGCGCCGGCCCCAATCTTCGAAACGATGCACCGCACCGCCACCGGCACTGATGATGCCTTTGTAGCGATCGACCATCGCAGGAACTTGCTCGCTCTGATCCGGATGGACCAGAAGCACGATTTCATAATGCCGCATTGTAGCTCCCTACGGAGTGAGCCTCCCGTTGCGAGCGGTGAGGCAAGGAGTGATGCCGGTCAGCCGGCGAAAAAGAGCGCGAAGGATACGCGTTTGGGCGGCTCCAGGTCAACCCGCGTGCCGGCGGAGACAAATTAAACCGCTACCGGTCAACTAATCCGCTGCCGCCGTGCCTCGAACAGCGCAATGCCCGCCGCCACCGATACATTGAGGGATTCCATCTGACCCGCCATGGGAATGCGCACCAGAAAATCGCAGCGTTCCGTGGTCAGACGCCGCATGCCGCTGCCTTCGGCGCCCAGCACCAGCGCCAGCGGACGCTTCAGATCCGCGGCATACAGAGTCTGCTGCGCCCCGCCGCAGGTCCCCACCACCCAGATACCGCGCTCCTTGAGCAAGTCCAGCGCACGCGCCAGATTGGTCACGCTCGCCACCGGCACGAATTCCGCCGCACCGGCCGCGACCTTGCGCACCACCCCATCCACCGCCGCCGCCCGATCCCGCGGAATCACCACCGCATGCGCGCCCGCGGCATCGGCCGTGCGCAGACAAGCCCCTAAATTATGCGGGTCCGTGACTCCGTCCAGAACCAGTAGGAGTGGATTCTCCGCCAGTTGACTTAACGCGTGCATGAGATCGTGCTCGTCCCAGCCTTTGAGCGGTCGAACCGACGCCACCGCTCCTTGGTGGGCCACGTCGCCCACCCACTTGGCAAGTGCCGAAGCGCCCACGATCTGGACGTGCACGCCTACGCTCGCCGCTCGTTCTCGGAGCTCGCGGATGCGCGCGTCATCGCGCGACTCAGCCACCATGAGTTCCAGCACACGCTCCGGTGCCCGTTCAAGCACGGCGTTGACGGCATGCACACCATAGACGAAGTTGCGTTTGGGGTCAGCCACGCCCGCCGCGTCCGCCGCGTTGACCGCCGCCACGGCCGCCGCGATTCGGCGCCGTGCCGCCTCGCGCTCCGCCGTTAGGATTTCGGCGCGCGCGATTCTCGCCGCCCGCACCCCGCCGCGGCGCGCGCACTGTGCCGTGACTTACGGCGCCTTCAGCGTCAAGCAACTCGAAATCGATCTGGCGCTGCGTGAGATCGACTCTGCTCAATCGCACCCTGACCGCGTCGCCCATCTGCCAGCGCCTGCCGGTGCGCTGGCCCACCAGCCCTAAGCCGCCGTCTTCGAGTTCCCAATAGTCGCCCGGAATGGCGGAAATATGCACCAAGCCGTCGATGGGTACTTCCTTTAACTGCACGAATAAACCGAACTCCAGCGCACTGGTAATCGTCGCATCGAATGTCTCTCCGACGCGCGGTTGCAGGTACAAACACTTGAGGTAGCCCATGACATCGCGCGACGCTTCATCGGCGCGCCGCTCGCGTTGCGAACTCTCGGCGCCGAGCGTTTGCAGTTCCGCAGTGGAGTATCGATGTCCGGACGGCGAATTCGGCGACGTCGCCGCTTTGATGGCCCGGTGCACCAGCAGATCGGGATAGCGGCGTATCGGTGAGGTGAAGTGCGCGTACTCCTCCAGCGCGAGGCCGAAATGACCGATATTCGTTTGCTGGTAGACCGCCTGCGCCAGCGAACGAATCACCAGTCCCTCGAGCAACAGCCCGTCCGGTCTTCCGGCCAGACGCTCGACCAATTGGCGAAACTCACGGGGAGTCGGTTTCTCCGAGAACACTGCGCCGACCTGCAGCGCATTCAGCACTTGCTGCAGTTCAGTCACTCGCTTGTCTTCGGGCTGGCCGTGCACCCGGTACAGGCTGCCCACCTTCGCGAGCCGCAGAGCGACCGCCGCTTCGATATTGGCGGCGACCATGCACTCCTCGATCAGGCGATGCGCGTCGTTGCGCGTCACGGCATAGAATCCCTCGATCGTGCCCTTGCCGCCGATGCGCGCCTTGACCTCGCCGCCGCGAAAGTCGAGCGCGCCGCGCGCGTCACGCGCCGCCTTGAGCGCACCATACACGGCGTGCAGCGTTTGCAGCGACGTGCGTACCGCCGGCGGCCAGCCGTTGCCGGCGTCGCCCTGCGGATGCTCGAGATAGCGCCACGCCTCATCGTAGGTGAGCCGCGCGTGCGAGAGAATCACCGCCTCATAGAAGCGGCTGCGGCTCAGCTTGCCGGCCTTGCTGACGCGCATATCGCAGACGAACGCCAGGCGTTCGACGCTCGGCATCAACGAACACAAATGATTGGAAAGATGTTCCGGCAGCATCGGGATGACGCGATCCGGGAAGTACACCGACGTGGCGCGCGACCGCGCTTCGAGGTCGAGCTCGCTGCCGTAGCGCACGTAGTTGCTGACATCGGCGATTGCGACCACCAGCCGCCAGCCGCCGCCACGCACAGGCTCGGCGTACACGGCGTCGTCGAAATCCTTGGCATCCTCGCCGTCGATGGTCACCAACGGCAGCTCGCGTAAATCCTCGCGGCCGCTGCGGTCCGCCGCCTGCACCTCAGGTGCAAAACGGTTCGCGGCGTGAATGATCTCCGGGGGAAATTCTTGCGGCAGATCGTGTCTCAAAATTGCGAAGCGAGCCGCCAAATCCGCAGGCCGCAGATCCTCTAGCACCTCGACGATGCGGCCCTGCGCCGCGGTTTCACCCTGGCGGCGCTTGATCACTTCGACGATGACGTTGTCGCCCTCATCGGCCCCACGCCGATCCCGCATCGCCACGTCGACGGCATACCAATGACCGGGATCCTCAGGTTCCACACGGCCGCGCCCCGCGCCCCCGTGCCAGACGCCGCCGATACGTAGCGGCGCATCACCGATGCGACGGATCAGGCGCGCGATGCGCCGTCCGCGCTCGTTCATGCCCACCGCCAGCACCTCGACCCGATCGTTGTGCATCAGTGCCGCGGTGTCGGCCCGCGCCAGCACCAACGGTGCCGAACCGTCATCCGGCATGACCAGCACATCACCGTTGGCGCGGCCACGCACCCGGCCGGCCACGCGCTCGCCCTCGCCCGCTGTCGCGAAGCCGCTCGGACCCTCGATCGCCTGACCGTCGCGTACCATCGCCGCCAAGCGTTTGGCGAGCGCTTCGCGCTGCGTGCCGGTGCTCATCCCCAGTCTTTTGGCAAGCCGCGCGGCAGTCAACGGCTCCGGCGCTTCCGCCAGATGTTTCAGCAGCAACTCGCGGCTGGCGATGGGATCTGCGTAACGCGACTTCTCGAGCTCTAAATTGGGGTCCTCGCCGCGCCAGTCTGCACTTGGAGTAGTGCTCCGGCTCGAATGGGGCCGTCGCGAGCCCGTGGGTCCTCGTCGTGTCATAGGGTGTTGTCGGAATCCTTCGGTGGGTGCGCAAATCTCGGCGCCCGCGTGGTGAGAGGGCCGATTGCTGTGGGTCAGCAGGTTATCAGCTTTAGGTGCGGCCGGGTTACGGCAAAACTCCCAGCGAAAATTACGGCCTCCGAGCCCGGGCCGTCTACACCTCGCTGCGCCTCATTGACAAGCCGCAAGTCAATGCGTACATTCCTGCGCCTTCGCGCACGGCGGACCCATCTTGCCCAGGTGGCGGAACTGGTAGACGCGCTGGTTTCAGGTACCAGTGGAGCAATTCGTGGAGGTTCGAGTCCTCTCCTGGGCACCATCTCTTACTATCTCTATACATTTCAAGTACCTATGCTGTGATCGGCATCGGTCATCGAATATTCCCGTAGTGACAAGGCCGCCGGCTCTGGCGCATATTGAGTGCTGCCCCGACAATGAATAAAGGGATAGGGCTACTCAACATGCTGGCCTTCTTGGATCGCAAAAACACCGTTGCGCCGGCCGGCTTCAACCGCTTCATGGTGCCGCCCGCGGCGTTGTCGGTGCACCTGGCTATCGGCCAGGCCTATGCATTTTCAACCTTCAATCTGCCGCTCACCAAGCTGATCGGTATCAACCACTCGGCGCCCGGTGACTGGAAACTGGCGCAGGTGGGTTGGACTTTCTCCATCGCGATTGCCATTCTCGGCATTTCCGCGGCGGTGTTCGGCCGTTGGGTGGAAACGGTCGGCCCGCGCAAATCGATGTTCACCGCCGCCGTGTGCTTCGGCGGGGGCTTCATGGTCTCCGCGATCGGGATTCACCTGCACCAGATCTGGCTGCTCTACTTGGGCTATGGCGTATTGGGGGGCTGCGGGCTTGGTATCGGCTATATCTCGCCGGTGTCGACGTTGATCAAATGGTTCCCGGATCGGCCCGGCATGGCGACCGGCTTGGCCATCATGGGCTTCGGCGGCGGCGCTCTGATCGCGGCTCCATTGTCATTTTGGTTGATGGAACATTTCAGAACCGCACAGTCGAACGGCATCCTCGAAACCTTCGTCACCATGGGGGTGATTTATTTCATGTTCATGATGATCGGCGTTTACGCGGTGCGTGTCCCGGCCGAGGATTGGAAGCCCAAGGGTTGGGTCGCGCCGGCGCAGCCGAAACCGCTGGTGACCAACGCCCAAGTGACGCTCGATGTGGCCTGGCGCACGCCGCAATTTTGGCTGCTGTGGGTTGCGCTGTGCATGAATGTCACGGCCGGCATCGGCGTGCTGGGTCAGGCCTCACCGATGATCCAGGAGATCTTCAACGGCCGCGTCTCGCCGGCCGCCGCCGCGGGCTTTGTCGGATTGCTCAGCCTGTTCAACATGGGCGGCCGGTTCTTCTGGGCCACGGCCTCGGACTACATCGGCCGCCGCAACACTTACATGGTGTTCTTCGTGCTCGGCATACTGCTGTACTCGACGGTGCCGACGATCGGACATCTAGGCTCGATCGGCCTATTCGTCACCGCGTTCCTCATCATTATTTCCATGTATGGCGGCAGTTTCTCCACCGTCCCCGCTTACCTGCGCGACCTGTTCGGCACCATGCACGTCGGCGCCATTCATGGCGCACTACTGACCGCCTGGTCGGCCGCGGGTGTGCTCGGCCCGGTGTTGGTGAACTATATCCGGCAGTACCAGATCGCCCACGGCGTGCCCAAGACGCAGGCGTACTCCATCACGATGTACATCATGTGCGGCGTATTGCTGATCGGTTTCTTCTGTAATCTCGCGATGCGGGCGGTGGAAGCAAAGCACCACTTTCGCGCGTCACCGAAATCCGGGACCGCTCCCAACGCAGGTGTTCAGGCATGAATACGCGGCTCGTCTTGCTATGGCTCGCGGTGGGAATTCCGCTTCTGTGGGGCGTCTTGAAAACGCTGGAGAACGCGTTGAAGCTGTTCCATTAACGCAGGAGCTGTTCCATTAACGCGGCGCCGTTCGGGCTCCCAAGTCCGGTACAGGCGTCCCAGCCGACGGTGGCCGCATAGTCGCCGTTGTTGCCGCGCGTGATGTCGCGCAGCGCCGTCGGATTCTGGTACAGCTGCGGGTTCAGATAGCCTAAGGCCTTGCCTGACGCTTGATTGAGGCGGGCGATCAGCGCCGCCCATAGCGGCGCGACGGCGCTGGTGCCGCCGATTACGGTATCGGTACCGTCTATCCTCACATCGTAACCCGTCTCCGGATCGGCATCGCCCGCCACATCGGGCACGCCCCGCTTGGTCACCGGGACGGACTGGCCTTGGCTGTTGACGGCGCTGATGCCCGCCTGCCAGTCGGGCAGTGCAAAAAAACCGCTGATACCGCCGCCGCCGGCCCCGCCGCTGGCGCCGTCATTCCACACCACTTCACTGCTGATGCCGCTCTGGGCCGCCGTAAGACTGGTGCCGCCGCAAGCTAAGGCATAGGGACTCGAGGCGGGGAAATCCACATGGTCGGCGCCGTCCGCAACACCATCACTGGAACCATTGTCGCCGGAAGCGACGCACACCGTGACGCCCATGGTCGCGGCGGCCTGCAAAGCCTCGTCCATCACCGTCATCGCCTGCGCCGTCCAGGATGATTCAGGTCCGCCCCAGCTAATGGAAATCACCGAGGGCTTGTGCGTGGTGTCGTGAATCGCCGTGGTGATGGCGTCGAGAAAGCCGGCATCGGTGTTGGGCGCGAAATACACCACGATCTTCGCCTGCGGCGCGATCGCGCCCACCACCTCGACGTCGAGCATGACTTCGCCGTCAGGTCCGTTCGCATCGCCGGTCGGACTGTTGCCGCCATGATCCACCGATACCGCCACCACCGAGGGTGCGGAAACACCTAAGGCCGCGAAGTAGGTATCGAGATCGGCCGGGCGAAATCCGCCGCCCAACTCGATGAGCGCAATACACTGACCCTGACCCGTGCCGTTCGGAAAATCGTACAACGAGGCAACCTTGAGCGGCGTGTACGCCACCGCCGCGCTCGACGCGGGACGAACACGAAAGTGGGTCTTGGCCTGCGGGCGGCTGTCCAGGCCCAGTACGGCCTCGATGATGCCGTCCAATTCGGCAGGCACCTCGATGGCGCCGGTACGCCCGCGATAGCTCCCTCCGGCATGCGTCATGTGCTGCAATCGAACGTTGAATGCCGCATTGAACTGCGCCACGGTACCGGACAGCACCACGCTGCCGCGCCCCGCATGTTCCTGCACCATCGCCACGCCGTTCGCGGTTGCGAAGGCGCGCACCGCGGCCAGATCGCGCGGATCGGTGCCGTGGCGTTCCGCAAATTCCGCCCGGCTCAAACACTGGGTTTGGGCGCCACCGGAGGCGAGCGAGACAATTCGCGCCGATAACGCCTGCCGCGCGCGCCGCCGCACGACGACGGTGACTTCGAGGCGCTCCGACGGCTCGGCCGGCGCGAGCACGCGGGCACCGCGCAGCGCAGTGCGCTCACTGCCTTTGAGAGAAATGTTGGCCATGATGCTCTCCAATCATGCTACTGGGACCACGGGGTACGGTGCAGGTTCCCGCAGCGGCCGCCGCGCAAACCAGCCGAAACTGAGAATCCCGATGTAGCAAAGCGCCGGCACGATCAACGCCTGTTTCAGTCCCCACATATCGGCGGCATGACCCGTCACAAGCGGCACCACGGCGCCGCCGACGATCGCCATGCAAATCACTCCGGAGCCTTCGGCGGCGCGCTTCCCCAGTCCTTCGCAGGCCAGCGAAAATATGGTCGGAAACATGATGGAGTTGAACAGTCCGATGGCGAGCAGCGACCAGGCGGACACCTCACCCACGGTATTCGCCGAAATCAACAACAGACCGATTACGGTGGCGGCGACGCTGGTCAATACCTTGCCCGGTGCGAATTTGCGCAGCACATAGGCGCCGATGAAGCGCCCGATCATGGCCCCGCCCCAATAAAAGGGCACATGCTTGCCCGCGGCTTCCGCCGCCATACCGAGTACGTTTGGCTGCATCAGATAACTTACGATCAACGAGCCGATCGCCACTTCACCGCCCACGTACAGAAAGATGCACAGGGTGCCGAATGCGAAGCGCGGGCGGCCGAGCAGGTCGAACGCGCGCAGGATGGGGGTCGATGACGCCGGCGCCTCCACCAGGCCCTGACGGCGCCACCACACCGCGGCAGCCAGCAGCAGAAGCGCGATGGCGAGTCCGATATAGGTGTGAACCACCACTTGCGTCTCGACGCCGCGAAAACGATCCAGTGCAGCGCCCGACAGAGTCGAGGGGTCTACGGTTGCCAGCGAACCGAGAATCAGAATCGATCCCACATAGGGAAAAATAGTCGTGCCCAGCGAGTTGAACGCCTGCGCGAAAGTCAGGCGGCTGCTCGCCGTGGCGGAAGGTCCCAGCATGGAAATCAGCGGGTTGGCGACCACCTGAACCGTCGTGATGCCGGCTGCCAGCACGAACAGGGCGAGCAAAAATAAACCGAAAAGTCCATACGATGAAGCCGGTATGAACAGCAGGCAGCCCGCCGTCATGGTCAACAGGCCGGCCACCGCGGATCGCATGTAGCCGATACGCCGCACCAGCGACGCCGCCGGGATCGAGATGATGAAATACGCCGCGAAGAAGGCCGATTGCACCAGCATCACGTCGCCGTACGACAGAGTAAACAGCGCCTTGAGCTTCGGAATGATCACGTCATTGAGACTGGTGATGCCGCCGAATGCGAAGAACAAGACGAACACGAATGCCTGCAGGTCGGTCGAATACTTGGCCGCGGATGACGACTCTACGGGGGCCTCAAATGTCATGACGAGGTTTCCCTTATTTTATTTTCCAGATCATCGAGGCCACGCCCGCTTCGCCACTCAGAACCAAATCGTTCGCGGATCGTCCGACGCCCACCCGGTAGGCACCGCGTTTCACATGCCATTGTCTGCGTGTCTCGTCGAAGGATGCCAGCAGGCGCGAATCCGCGACGAGCTTAACCTGTCTGCTCTCGCCCGGTTCGAGCGTGATGCGCTGAAAACCGATCAATCGACGCACCGCCGTACCGGCTGCCGAGGTCAAGTATGCCTGCGGCACAGCGGCGCCCGCCCGCGCACCGCTGTTGCGCACCGTAAAGCTCACACTCAATGTCTTGCCGCCGGATACGGTGAGATGATCGTAGTCGAAGTAGGTGTACGACAAGCCGAAGCCGAACGCGAACAGCGGAGTAACTCCATGCGCGGCGTACCAGCGATACCCGACATCGGCGCCCTCCGTGTAGTCGACGCTGACTGCCTCATCCCGCGGGCTGCCGAGATTCGGCAGCGTCGGCCTTAGGAAGTCCGCCTCGCGCCGGGGAAATGTCATCGGCAAACGGCCTGACGGGTTTACCACCCCGAACAGCACATCGGCAATGGCCTGGCCACCCTCTTGTCCGGGATACCAGGCCGCCAATACCGCAGCCACCTGATCGACCCACGGCATGGCCACCGGATTGCCGGTCTCCAACACCACAATGGTGCGGGGGTTTGCCTTTGCGACGGCCTGGATCAGCGCGTCCTGGCCATAGGGCAGATTCAGATCGGGGATGTCATAACCCTCGAGTTCATGACGGGTCGCGAACACGATCGCGATGTCCGACCGCGCCGCCAGCGCCGCCGCGTCGGCCGGAAACGCACCGGCATCGTAGAGCACTTCGCTCTGCGGCGAAGCGACCTGAATCGCCGCAAAAGGCGACGAGGGATCGAAAAGCTCTACGCGGGCTTGGGCCATGCCGCCGTTCCCACCGACTGGAATCGCCAGGAACGGCCCATTCGACGGAATGACCTGGGCGGAGCCGCCACCGGAGAGCACGCCAAAGTTTGCATGGCCGCCGATGATGGCGATGCGTCGCGCGTTGCGCGCCAGGGGCAGCAGATTGCGCTGATTCTTCAAGAGCACGATGCCCTGTTGCTCAATCTTGAGCGCGAGCTTGGCATGCGTAGGATAGTCGATGACCATTTTCCGCGGCGGGTGCTCGACAATCCCCACCGCGAACATCGAGCGCAGAATGCGCCGCGCCATGTCGTCGATCCGCGCCTGCGGCACCGAACCCGCCGCGACCGCCGCCTTCAGCGGCGCGTCGAACCAGTGAGACTCGTCCAGCTGCTCGCCAGACTCCTGGTCCAATCCCTTGGTGGCATAGTCGACACCGTGCACGGCGCCCCAGTCCGACATGACCCAACCGGGATAGCGCCAATCGCCTTTGAGCACCTGGTTGAGCAGCCAATCGTTGCCGCAGGCATAGCGACCGTTCACCCGGTTATAGGCGCACATCACGGCTCCCGGATGGCCACGTTCGATGGCGAGTTCGAACGCCAATAAATCCGATTCGCGAAGCGCGGCCGGATCGATGCGCGCATCCAGCATATGGCGGTTGGTCTCATTGGCGTTAAGCGCAAAATGCTTGACCGTGGAAATCACATGTTGGTCCTGAGTGCCGCGCACAGCCTCGCCCGCCAAGGTGCCGGCCAGCAGCGGATCTTCACCCAGGTACTCGAAATTGCGTCCATTGCGGGGATCGCGCGTAAGGTCCATGCCGCCCGCCAACAGCACGTTGAAACCCTTCGCCCGCGCCTCGCTGCCGACCATCGCGCCCGCTCGATACGCAAGTTCGGGGTCGAACGTCGCACTCAAGGCGAGACTAGACGGCAGCGCCGTCGCGACATCACCCGGTCGAATGCCGGCCGGATTGGCCACACCTAAACTCGCATCGGTTTCGTACAGCGCCGGAATGCCCAATCGCGGCACCCCCGGAATGTACCCCGCCGCCGGGATGGCGGCCGCCGGCAACCTTTCGGGCTCGCTGCCCGGCCTGGCATATGGCAGTGCCATCGGCCCGTGCAATAGACCGATCTTCTCGTCGAGCGTCATGGCGGCAACCGCCAGCGCCGCGCGCTGATCCGGCGAGCGTTCGGCATCCAGCCACGGCTGCGCCGCGCGCCCGGCCACGGGCAGCGGCGAACAAACCATCATCGCCGCGGCAAACCCTGCCGCCGGCCACCGCGAGGGCCACGGTGCCCCCACGCGCATCAGCCGAACGGATTGCGTCGAATGATGGTTTGATCCCGGTCCGGACCGGTCGAGATGATGGAGATCGGCACCTCGACCAAGGCTTGCAGGCGTTCCAGATAGCGGCGTGCGTTCGGCGGCAGGTCTTCGTAACGCGTGATGCCGACGCTGCTTTCTTTCCAACCCGGCAGCTCTTCGTACACGGCCTGGCATTCGCCGAAATGTTCCGACAACAACGGTGGCGTCGAGGAAATACCGCCGTTGATTTTGTAACCAACGCAAACGCGAATCGTATCCAAGCCGTCGAGCACATCGAGCTTGGTGACGCACAGTAAAGAGCAGCTGCTGTGGACCATCGAGCGCCGCAGCGCCACCGCGTCGAACCAGCCGCAGCGCCGGCGCCGGCCGGTCACGGAACCGAACTCGTGACCGACGCGCGACAGGTGCTCGCCGAATTCGTCGAACAGCTCCGTGGGGAATGGCCCCGCACCCACGCGTGTGGCGTAGGCTTTGACGATGCCAAGTACCTCGTGCAGCCGGCGCGGGCCCAAACCCGTTCCCGTGGCGGCGGCGCCGGCGGTGGTCGTCGAGGAGGTGACGTACGGATAAGTGCCAAGATCAACATCCAACATGGAGCCCTGCGCTCCTTCGAACAGCACGTTGCGGCCCGCGACGCTCAATTGTTCGAGGATGTCGGTCACGTCCGCCACCAACGGTTTGAGACGTTCGCCCAGCTCCAAATTCGATTCCAACACCTGCTGGAAATCGACCGGCGCATCATGAAAATAATGCTGCAAAATGAAGTTGTGGTAGTCCAGGATCTCGCCCAGCTTTGCGGCAAAGCGCTCGCGATGATACAAATCCGAGACGCGTAACGCGCGGCGCGCGACTTTGTCCTCGTACGCAGGGCCGATGCCGCGTCCCGTGGTGCCGATCGCTTTGGCACCCTGCGACTTCTCGCGCGCGCGGTCGAGCGCGACATGGGAGGCCAGTATCAATGGACAGGCCGGGCTTACGCGCAGGCGCTCGAACACCGGCACACCCTGCCCGATCAGCATCTCGGCCTCTTTAAAGAATGCCTCGAGCGACAACACCACGCCGTTGCCGATCAAGCATTGCACGTGCGCGTGCAGGATTCCGGAGGGGATCAACGACAGGATGGTTTTCTTGCCGCCGATCACCAGCGTGTGACCTGCGTTATGGCCGCCCTGGAACCGCACCAC
The DNA here is from genome assembly GCA_036510475.1 of Steroidobacteraceae bacterium. GTDB lineage: Bacteria > Pseudomonadota > Gammaproteobacteria > Steroidobacterales > Steroidobacteraceae > Bog-1198. Next base: position 12,038 of record DATCDX010000212.1, on the reverse strand, counting down.
GGCGGATGCCTGGTCGGTGAGCAGATCGACGACTTTGCCCTTGCCTTCATCGCCCCATTGCAGACCGATCACAACCAGGTTTTTACCCATTACGCGCCATCCACAGCAATGCCAATCCCGCCACCATGCTGATCAATCCACCCCAGCGCAATTGCGCCGGTTCCGTTTTCGCGAGCTTCGCCATCAGCCGCTGCGCCGCGCCGGGGTTCAGGAATGGCAATATACCCTCCAGCACCAGGTACAGGGCAAAGGCGCCGCCCAAGTAGCGCGCAAGTTCACTCCAGCCGATATCCATCATGGCGTGCGGCTAACGCTGCGGCTGCGCTTGCGGTTTGTTGAAATATTTGAAGTAGGAATTGTCCGGCGCAATCACCAGCATGTCGCCCTGCGTGCCGATGGCCTTGCGGTACGATTCCATGCTGCGGTAGAAGCTGTAGAACTCGGCATTCTTCGTATACGATTTCGCGTACACCTCGCTCGCCGAGGCGTCCCCCTGGCCGCGAATCTGGCCGGCTTGGCGGGCCGCGTCCGCTAAAATTTCGGTTTGTTCCTTGTTCGCCTCGGCGCGGGTGCGCTCCGAGGCCTCCACGCCCTCGGCGCGCAGTTTCGCGGCCTGCGCCTTGAACGAAGCGCGCATGCGGTCGAATACCGAGTCCTGCACCTGCTGCGGCAGGTCTATTTTCGTGATGCGCACATCCACGAGTTCGACGCCCAGCTTTTCGGCCGCCGGCCGCGCGGTTTTCATCATGGCATCGGTAAACTCGCCACGGTCGGCGGTGATCACCTGTTGCAAGGTCCGCTGCGTCACCACACTCTTGATGCTGTCCTTGATGGTCTCGCCCAAACGGGCATTGGCCACATCTTCCGAGCCTCCGGTCGTTTCATAGTAAAGGCGCAAATTATGGATGCGCCACTTTACGTAGAAATCGACATTGAGCTGTTCCTGCTCGCTGGTCAGGAAATGCTCCGACGGGTACATCTGGGTCAGGATACGCTTGTCGAAGCGGGTGACTTCGTTCACCAGAGGAATGCGAAAATGCAGGCCCGGCTTGAAATTCGAATCCACTATTTCGCCGCCGGTGGACTTGATGGCCAGTTGGCCTTCGCTGACGGTGAACACGCTGGAGCGCACCACCAGAATCACGGCGACCAACCCCAATAATACATACAGTACCCGGTTTTGCATCAGCGTACTCCCCGCGCGCGTGCGGGATCCTCGGGCGGCGCAGACTGCGCGTCGGGAGTCCGCGCGGGCGGCACCGTCATCGTGTCGTTGGGACTGGCGATGGCTTGCGGACTCGCCGCGATCAATTTGTCGAGCGGCAGGTACATCATGCTGTTGCCGTTCTTGGTGTCGACGATGACTTTGCGCGAGTTCTTGTAAACATTCTCCATGGTGTCCAAGTACATGCGTTCACGCGTCACGGCCGGCGCATGCTCGTATTGAGCGAGCACCTGATCGAAGCGGGAAGTCTCGCCCTGCGCCAGCGCCAGCACCTGCAGGCGATACGCCTCCGCGTCCAATACTTCCTTGGCGGCGGCGCCCCGGGAGCGCGGCAATACATCGTTGCGGTACGTCTCCGCATCCTGCTGGTAGCGCTGGCGGTCCTTGTCCGCCTTGATGGCGTCGCGCTGCGCGTCCTGCACCGGCTCGGGCACGACCACGTCGCTCAATTTGACGCTGATGATGTTGATGCCCATGTCGTAGTTGTCCAGCGTGCGCTGTACCAGAATCTTGGCCCGGTCGGTAATCGACGGATCGAACCCCAACGCCTTGTCGAGCGAGGCCTGGCCCACCGCCTCGCGCATCGCGCTTTCGCTCACTTGGATCAGCGTCTCTTCGACGTTTTTCACCCTGAACAAGTACTTGATCGGATCAGGCTGCGTGTATTGAACCGCGGACTTGACCTCGACCAAGTTGGTGTCGGCCGTCAGCATTCTGGCGTCGTCGGTCACGCTGTACTGCTGCGACACGTTGACGATTCTCTTTTGCTCGATGGGCCACGGCAGGTGCCAGTTATATCCCGGACCGCTGGTCTGCACGTACTTGCCGAAACGCAATATCACCGCGCGCTCCTGCGCGTCGACCCGGTAGACGCCGCTGCCAATCCAGAGCGCAACGATCAACACCAGAATGCCGGCAAGCCCCTTGCCGAAGTTGGCCGAACTCGGGCCGCCTCCACCCCCGCTCCCGCCGCTACGCCCGAACAGCGCCGACAGGCGGCGCTGGATATTGCGCAGCACCTCGTCCAAATCGTTCTGCGATTGATGCGGACGATTCCAGAGATGGCGTTTCTCCCCGCCAGGTACGTTCCAAGCCATGAGTAATGCCTAAATTGGGTTGCGGAGTATTGGATTCATGTATGAAGAGCCGCTCATTCTAGCAGCCGATCCGCCACTCACAAGAGAACTCAAGCCACGCGCTGTTCGCGGCTTGCGGCTGCATCGTCCACGAGATTGACTCCCCTGCTGCCCAGCAATTTGGCGACTTCGGTCGCATCGAGTTCGATATCGAGGTCCCAGCTGCCATCCTCGCACTGCCGTTCGGCGCGCACGGCGTTGCGCCGGTAAAGATCGGATCGGTGAGCCGCGGCGGCCAATTCAAGGTGCAGGGTGCGGCGTACTTGATTGGGGCGCACGGCATGCGCCAAGGCCTCGCGCAGCCCCGGCAGCCCCGCGCCGGTCACGGCCGATGCCCAGACCTGTGCCGCCACCCCATCCGCGCCCGCTACCACCCGCGGCCACTCCTCGGCCAGATCGATCTTGTTGAATACCACCAATTCGCGGATCCCGCCCGCGCCTATACCGCGCAACACCTCGCGCACCTGCTCCATGCGTTCGTCGCGCAGCGGGTCGCCGGCGTCCACCACGTGCAGCAATAAATCGGCGTCGCGCGCCTCCTGCAGCGTCGAGCGAAACGCCGCCACCAGCTCATGAGGCAGCGCGCGCACGAAGCCGACCGTGTCCGCCAGCACCACCTCGCCGACACCCGCAAGCTTGACCTGCCGCACGGTCGGGTCGAGCGTCGCGAACAGCTGGTCGGCGACCAGAGTCGCGGCCCCCGTCAAAGCATTGAACAGCGTCGACTTGCCGGCGTTGGTATAGCCCACCAATGCAATCGTGGGCACGGGCACCTCGCGCCTGACATGCCGGCTGGTATCGCGCTGCTGCGCGAGTTTCTCCAACCGCGCGCGCAAGGTGCGAATGCGCTTGGCGATCAGTCGCCGGTCCGTCTCCAGCTGCGTCTCGCCGGGACCTCGAAGCCCGATGCCGCCCTTCTGACGCTCAAGGTGGGTCCAGCCGCGGACCAGCCGCGACGCCAAATGCGAGAGCTGCGCCAGTTCGACTTGGAGCTTGCCTTCGAAGCTTCGCGCGCGCTGCGCGAAAATATCCAGAATCAACCCATTACGATCCAATACGCGGCGGTTAGTGAGTTTTTCCAGGTTGCGCTCCTGGCTGGGAGTCAGCGTATGGTCAACCAGCACCACATCGGCGTCATGCAAATCGGCAATGGCGCGAATTTCCTCCGCCTTACCCGAGCCCACGAAGTATTTGGGGTCGGGCCGCGCGCGCGCGGCGAGCACCGTAGCCACGCGCAGTGTACCCGCCGAGGCAGCCAGCGCCGCAAATTCAGCCAGATCGTTAGGATCCACGGGATGGCCGATGCCCACGCCGACCAAAACCGCGCGCTCGCCGCCTCGGGGGCGTTCAAATAACTGCAGAACGCCGCCCGATCACTGGCATTCGTGACAAAGTCGCATCACCCCGCGCGCCGCGATTAGCGTCATTCGACGATGGCCGGTTCCGTTACTTCGCCGTCCTCGCCGGTCGGCAAGCGCACATTGCGCGCGGGTACGACGGTGGAAATGGCGTGTTTATAAACCATCTGACTCACGCTATTACGCAGCAGCACGACGAATTGATCGAATGAATCGATCTGGCCCTGCAATTTGATGCCGTTCACAAGATAAATTGAGACGGGCACGCGTTCTTTGCGCAGGGCATTCAAAAATGGATCCTGCAGAGACTGGCCACGGGCCATGGGGGAGCTCCTTGTTTTTAGTGTCATATGTACAGCCCTGTCCTCTTCCGTGCGGCACCAGGCACATACTCAATCAATGCTAGCACAGCGCACTCCAACCACTCGCGGGTAGTGCATCAATAACCATTTGCGCGACCTGCGGATGCATCGAATCGAACCACTGCGCGTGCTCTCGCCGCCGCAGCCACGTCATTTGTCTTTTGGCCAGTTGTCGCGTCGCGACAATTGCCTGATTCGTAGCCTCGCCCAATGCACTGTGCCCCGCCAAATGTCGCCATAGCTGTCGATATCCGACCGCGCGCATCGCCGGATGTTCCGCGGTGAGATCGCCTCTTCCATAGAGCCGCGTCACTTCCGCCAGCAAGCCCACGTCGAGCATCGCCTTGAAGCGCAACTCGATTCTGGAGTGTAATTCCCGCCGTTCAAGGGGCGCGAGAGCAAATTCGATTACATTCATGTCGGAAAACGCTGACACGCGACTTTGTTGAAGATTTGTGATGGGCTCGCCCGTCAGGCGATAGACCTCCAGCGCCCGCTGAATGCGCTGCGGATCGTTGACATGGATGCGCGCCGCCGCCTGCGGGTCCACCTGCGCGAGTTCCCGGTGCACGGAAGCCCACCCCGACGTCGCGGCCTGCGCGTCGATGGCGGCGCGCACATCGAGGTCGGCCTCGGGGAGTTCGGCAAGACCCACCGTCAGCGCGTGGAAGTACAGCATCGTGCCTCCCACCAATAACGGCTGCCGGCCCCGCCGCCATATATCCTGCATGGCATGCTGCGCATCGCGCACGAATTCGCCCACCGAGTAGCTCAACGTAGGATCGCGAATATCGATCAGGTGATGTGGTATTCGCGCGCGCACTTCGCGGCCCGGTTTGGCGGTGCCGATGTCCATGCCGCGATACACCAGCGCCGAATCCACGCTGACGATCTCGAACGGCATGCGCTCGGCCAGCCGGATGGCCAGATCCGATTTACCCGATCCTGTCGGACCCATCAACAGCACCGCACTACGGCGCATCACCGCCCGCGCAAGAAAAGTCGATCAAGGTCGGTGAGCGACAATCGCACCCAGGTCGGACGGCCGTGGTTGCATTGATCGGCGCGCTCCGTTCCCTCCATTTCACGCAGCAACGCATTCATTTCCGCCACGCTCAGCGTGCGCCGCGCGCGGACCGCCGCGTGACAAGCCATGGTGCCCAATAAATGGTTGATCGACTCCTCGACGCGCCGCGAGTGCCCCTGTTCCAACAAATCGGACAAGACATCGCGCACGATGGCGCCCGGGTCGCGGGCCGTCAACAGACTGGGCACCGCGCGCAGCGCTAATTGGCCGGGTGCTAGGCGCGTCACGATAAATCCCAACTTGGCGAATTCCTGCGCGTGCGCCTCGGCCGCTTCGGCCTGTGCGGGGCTCACGTTGAGTATCTCCGGGATCAAGAGTTGCTGCTGCGCCGTGTGCCCGGCCAGCAATTTCTTCATGCCTTCGTACATGACCCGCTCGTGCGCCGCGTGCATGTCCACCAGCACCATGCCATCGGCGGTCTGGGCCAGGATGTACACGCCATGCAACTGCGCTATGGCATAACCCAAGGGTACCGCATGATCCTGGGGTGCGGCATGATCTAGGGGTGCGGCGCCGCCGAGCAACGGCTCATCCCGCACCGCCGTTGCTGCACCATTCGCCGCCGCCTCGGCGCCTTGAACGAAGCTGCGATATGCATCCGCGCCGGCGCGCGGCATGCTCGCCTCGGGCAGCGTGAAACGCGCCTGGTTCGGCGTCGCCAAGCCGTTGAAGCGCGCACTGCCGCTGAGCCAATCCAACGCCGCGCTGCCGGCCGACTCGGCGTTGGGGCGCGTCCCGGCCAGCACCCGTTCCAGCGTGCGGAACACGAAATCATGTATGCGGCGCGAATCGCGGAATCGCACCTCCAGTTTCTGTGGATGCGCGTTGACGTCGACCATCGCCGGGTCCAAATCCAGGTACAGCAGGTAGGCGGGAAATCTGCCGTGGAACAACACATCGTGGTAGGCGAGGCGCACCGCGCCGGCCAGCAATTTATCGCGCACAAAGCGTCCGTTCAGGTAAGCGAATTGCAGGTCGGACTGGCTGCGGGAAAACGTCGGCAGCGCCAACCACCCGGACAGGCGCAGGCTCTCCGTATCGTGGCGCAACTCGATCACGTGCGCGGCGAACTCTTCGCCGCATAGCTTCGCAACGCGCAGCAGGCGCTCCGCAGCGGTATGCGCAGCAGCCAGAGTCCATACAGTCTTGCCGTTGTGCACGAGGCTGAAAGCCACTTCGAAGCGCGACAGCGCGAGGCGCTCCAGCATGCGTACGATGTGTTGGTATTCGGTGTTGTCGCTGCGCAGAAATTTGCGCCGTGCCGGCACGTTGAAGAAAAGGTCGCGCACCTCGACGCTGGTGCCGTAGGGATGGGACGCGGGAGCCGCCGCATTGACCGCACCATCGCGAGCCTCGACCACCCAAGCATGCGTGGCGCTTGCAGGGCGCGATGCCAGCGACAGGCGGGACACGGAGGCGATACTGGGCAGCGCCTCGCCGCGAAACCCCAGCGTGGCGACGCTCTCGAGATCGCCGAGCGACGCGATCTTGCTGGTGGCGTGCCGCGCCAGCGCCAACGTGATTTCCCCGGACAGAATCCCGAGGCCGTCATCGCGCACGCGAATCAGGCCGCAGCCGCCGCGTTCCAGCTCCACTTCGATGCGCTGAGCACGCGCGTCCAGGGCATTTTCCACCAGCTCCTTGACCACGGAGGCGGGCCGTTCGATGACCTCGCCGGCGGCGATTTGGCTGATGAGTTCGTCGGATAAGAGTTGAATGGGCACGGGCGACCTCGCGAATCGCCCATTTTCGCACAGCGGGGGCGTTTAATCTCCCGCGGCGCCGGCGGTGGCCAGAACCGCCCGCTGCGCGTCGGCTGCGGCGAGTTGCGCAATCCGCGTCCCCATCGGCGGATTGGCATAGAAATAATCGTGTACACCGCGATGGATGGCGCCGGCGAGCCGCGCCTGCTGCGCAGGAGTACGCAGCCGCATCTCCTCTTGCGGGTTTGAAATGTAGGCCGTTTCGACCAGCATTGAGGGGATGTCGGGCGACTTCAGCACCATGAATCGCGCCTGCTGCACTTGATGCTTGCGCACTTCGACGGCTTGATTTAGTTGATGCAGCACCCGCTGCGCCGCCGCCTGACTTGCGCTCAGCGATGCCGACTGCGACAAATCCAACAGCACCGAGGCCAGCACGTCATCCTTATCGTCCAGCGACACGCCGCCGATCAAGTCAGAGGCGTTTTCCCGCTCCGCAAGCCAACGCGAAGCTTCGTCGGTGGCGCCCCGCTGCGATAGGATGTATACGGAAGAGCCGTCGATGCGCCGATCGCGAATCGAATCGGCATGAATGGAGACGAACAGATCCGCCTTCTGCGCGCGGGCGCGCCGCATCCGATCACGCAACGGCACGAAGTAATCGCCGTTACGGGTCAACACCGCCTTCATCCCCGGCTCCGCATTCACGCGCAACGCCAGCTCCTTGGCGATGGCGAGCACGACGTCCTTTTCACGCGTGCCGTTCATGCCGATCGCGCCGGGATCCTCGCCGCCATGACCGGCGTCGATGGCGATCACAAGATCGCGCGCATCCGGCGGCGCATGCGCCACCTTGACGGGCGTTTCCACCGTGCTTGGCGCCGAACCCAAGTCGATGACCAGTCGATAGCCATAACGATTGTTCGGCGATGCCAAAAAACTCGTCGCCCGCAGCGGCCGCGCCAAGTCCAATACGATCCGCAACTCACCCGAGGGCCTGCGCCCCATGCGCACCCGCCGCACCACGCCGACACCGGCCGGCGCCGAGCGTGCGCCGGCGGCGAGCCGCGCCCCCGAAACATCCAGAACCACGCGATCCGGATTCTTCAATACCTGCATGCTGTGTCGCGCGCGACCCGACAGATCGAGCACAACGCGGGTGCTATCCGGGCCCGCCCACAGCCGCACCGCGCGCACGTCCACCGCATGCGCGGTCGATAGCAGCGCCGTCGCGAGCAGCGACGCCCAAAGGGACTGCAGTACCTGGGATCTCATGGCGCAATAAGTTAACGCGTATGAAGGACATTTTTCAAGTTAAATTAGTAACATAGGGAGCTAATCTACTGTCACGTCCCAGGTTGTCGAGCCATTCAGCCCCGAGCGTCGTCTTGGCGCTCACCTGTGCCGACCGTCCCTGGCCCGCGTATCGAAGGGCCAAATCCATATCAGCCGCCGGTAACGCCTGCGCGCCTTTCTCCGGCCATTCGATCAATAACAGGCAGCCTGGGCCCAAATAATCCCGCAAGCCTAGTTCATCGACCTCGATGGCCGCCTGCAACCGGTACAGGTCGATATGTACGCAGGTCAGGCCGTTAAGAGCATAAGTCTCGACCAAGGTGTAAGTTGGGCTGCGTACCAACCCCGTGACGCCGAGCGATCGCAACAGGCCGCGCACGCAAGTAGTCTTGCCGGCGCCCAATTCACCGCGCAGATGAACCACGGCCGGACCCAGCGCCGCGCCCGGAAAAGAACGCGCCAGCGCCAGACCTAGAGTTTCGGTGGCGCCGCTGTCAGCGAGTTTAAGGTCCATCAGCGCCATTATACTGGGCACTCGCGCATGGGCCGTGCACTCGCGCATAGGCCGTGCACTCGCGTAGCCTTGAGCCCCGTGGACACCGCTCACCCACCCGCCGCCGCTTTCGACCCCTCCGCTCTGTTGGCAAACTTGCGGCGTTGGGCCGAGGAACTCGGGTTTGCGAAGCTCGGCGTGGCGCGCATCGATTTATCGTCCGACGAGGCGCATTTTCTCGATTGGCTGCGCTTCGGGTTCAGCGGCGAGATGCAGTACATGGCGCGCCATGGCGTCAAACGCAGTCGCCCGGCGCAGCTGTTGCCGGGAACGGTGAGTTGCGTCAGCGTCCGCATGGACTATTGGCCGGCCGACGCGGCCGGCGCTGAGGCCACGCTGGCCGACGGCAGCGTAGCGTATGTCTCGCGCTATGCTCTGGGACGCGACTATCACAAGCTCATGCGCGGCCGCCTGCAGAAGCTCTGCGATCGCATCCAGGGCGCCGTGGGACCGTTCGGCTACCGCGTATTCACGGACAGTGCGCCGGTCTTGGAAAAAGCCCTGGCGCGCAATGCCGGGCTCGGCTGGATCGGCAAACATACCAACCTGATCGATCGCAACGCCGGCTCGTATTTCTTTCTGGGAGAGATCTACCTGGACCTCGAATTGCCGGAGGACGCGCCCAGTACCGCGCACTGCGGAACATGCGGCGCCTGCATGCCCGCCTGCCCCACCGGCGCCATCGTTGCGCCCTATCGTCTCGACGCGCGGCGCTGCATTTCCTACCTCACCATCGAGCTCCACGGCTCCATACCCCTGGAGTTTCGCCGCGCGATCGGCAATCGCATCTACGGCTGCGATGACTGCCAACTCGCGTGCCCGTGGAATAAATTCGCCCGTCCCACCGCCGAGCGGGACTTCGCCGTGCGGCACGGCCTCGATCACGGGCAGCTCGCGCAGCTGTTTTCCTGGAGCGAAGCGGAATTTCTGGAAAAAACCAGCGGCAGCGCGATTCGGCGCATCGGCCATGAACGCTGGCTGCGCAACATCGCCGTGGCGCTCGGCAACGCTCCGACTTCGCCGCAGGTGATCCAGGCACTTGAGGAACGCGCTCAGCATCCTTCAGCCATGGTGCGCGAGCATGTGCACTGGGCCCTGGCGCAGCACGCGACGCCGGGAGGCGAACAATCCGCCATGCCGGCCGATGAGCCTTAGCCTCTAGCTGATCGGCAACAAGCTGCTGCCGGCCGGATTGAAGAAATGCCGGCCACGCCGCGCCTTGCTGATCTCCGCGAACAACTGCTGGTAGTCGTCCTCGCTGTTCACCGGATCGATCGCCGCCGAATTCACGATTAGCAGCGGCGCGGCGTCATAGCTGTGGAAAAATCGCGCATAGGCTTGGGTGAGCCTATCGAGATAACTGCGCTCGATGTGCTGCTCGTAGCGAATGCCGCGCTTGGCGATGCGGTCGACCAACACATCGACCGGCGCCTGTAGGTAGACCACGAGATCCGGCTTGGGAGCGTCGACGACCACGCGCTCGTAGACGCGCTCATAGAGCGAGTATTCCGCATCATCGAGCGTGACGCGGGCGAACAATTGATCCTTTTCCAGCAGGTAATCCGCGACGCGCACGGCACCGAACAAGTCCGCTTGGCGCACGTCTTCCAACTGGCGGGCGCGCTGAAACAAAAAAAATAATTGAGCCTGGAACGCGGCAGCCCGCGGATTCTTGTAGAAGCGCTCCAGAAAGGGATTCTGATCCGCCTGCTCCAAGACGAGCTGAGCGCCCAAGGACTGCCCCAGACGACGCGCCAGACTGGTCTTGCCGACGCCGATCGGACCCTCGATGACGATAAATCGGTGTGGTATTGCGCTCACCATAGAGAATACTTGGCTACTCCAGGACGGAAATTCCATCATCGCCGGCACGCCGCATAAGATCCGACACAGGGCCATGTCCCGGAATGTCGAGCGATGGTGCAAGATCGGCCAGAGGATACAGGACGAAATTGCGCGTCGACACGCCTGGATGCGGCACCCTCAAATCAGGTTCGTCGATCGGTTCCCCCACCATCCACACCAAATCCAAGTCGATCACGCGCGGTCCCCAACGCTCCTGTCGATTGCGGCCCATATCACGCTCGACTCCCAGCAATATGCCGAGCAACTCGCGCGCGGTAAGCTGCGTCAACAGGCCGGCCGCCGCATTGACGAAATCAGGCTGATCCTGCGGGCCCATGGGCCGCGTGCGATACAGGCGCGAACGCAGCACCAACCGCGTTGCAGGCAGCACGCGCAACCGCTCGTACGCCTCCAGCACACGCTCTGAAGGCTGATTCAAATTGCTGCCGATCGCCACATACGCGGGGCGCCAGAGCGGGCTCTTCACTAACTGCGCGCCGCTCCGCCGCGTCTGCGGCGGCGGCGGCGGCGGCCGGGCGCGGCGGGGGCGCCCTCCATCTCCGGTTCCGCAGGGCGTGCCTGCACCAGCGCTACCCGCGCCTCCTGCGGCAGCACTTGAATATCGGTCCACCACTTCGCCAACTCCGAATCCGCGACGCCGACTTGCACGCGCAACAGCAGGAAATCGTAGGCCGCGCGAAAACGCGGGTGCTGCAGCAGGCTTAAAGATTTGACACCGCTGCGGCGGTTGAACCGTGGCTGCAACATCAATAGCTCGCGCATGGGCACGGCGAAGCGCCGCGGTATCGCCACCCGCGATTGCTGCGCCCTGAGCACCGTGTCGCACGCCTGCAGAAGTTGCGCGAGATCCGGCGCCGGCCCCGCCTGCCGCTCGTTGAGTTCGCGCAGCACCGCGCTCCACAGCAACACCGCAAACAAGAAGGTGGGCGTCACCGGCTTGTCGGCCGCGATGCGCGCGTCGGTGTTGACCAGGCCGAGTTCGAGCATATCTTGCGCGTAAGAATAGGGCGGCAGCACAAACGCGGCGGCCGCCTGCGGAAATAAATGCCCGAACAGGCCGTAGCGCTGCAGCAGCCGAAAAGACTTAGCGCCGGAACCGGACAAGAACAATTTCAGACACTCATCGAACAGCCGCGCCGCCGGCACGCCGTCCAGCAGATGTGCGAGATGCGTGATGGGCTCCTCAGTCGCAGGCTCGAGGGAGAAGTCGAGTTTCGCCGCGAAACGCACCGCCCGCAACATCCGCACCGGATCTTCGCGGTAGCGTGTTTCCGGATCACCGATCAATTTCAGGCGCCGCGCCCGCACGTCGCCGAAGCCGTCGACGAAATCCCAAATCGAAAAATCGTCGATGTTGTAATACAGCCCGTTCGCTGCAAAATCGCGCCGCCAAACGTCCTCTTCGATGGTGCCGTAGATGTTGTCGCGCAAGATCCGCCCCGTCGGGTCGAA
>DATCDX010000211.1:0-9656 GCA_036510475.1 Steroidobacteraceae bacterium | reverse complement strand
ACATTCAGCAGCAGCAGCGCGGCGAACGGCACGCACAGGATCATCTTCCACCACGCAGGCGCGCCGCCAAACGCCCAATAGACCACGAGCAACGCGCCCAGCGCACAGGTGCTCACCGCGAGGCTTGCGCGGCGGTAGGCCAGCACCAGCAAGACGCCCAGGAATAACAGCAGCCAGCCCAGAAATACGGCGGCGTCCGGCAATAGATTATTCATGGGGCGTCCGCATTCAGATCAGATCTTTGACACCATCCCGCTCCTCGCACAGTTCACGATGCGTCGCCTGCATTTTCTCACGGCTGAAATCGCTGACGGAGAGCCCCTGCACGATGCTGTACTCGCCGTTCTTGCAAGTCACGGGATAGGAATAGATCACACCTTCCGGTATGCCATAACTGCCATCGGAAGGCACCGCCATGCTGACCCAATCGCCCGCCGGCGTGCCGAGCATCCAGTCATGCATATGATCGAGCGCTGCCGCCGCCGCCGACGCCGCCGACGAAGTGCCGCGCGCTTTGATGATGGCCGCGCCGCGCTGCTGCACCGTCGGAATGAAACACTCCTTGAACCAACTCGCCTCGACCAGGGATAGCGCCGGCTTGCCGCCCACGGTCGCATGATGCAGATCGGGGTATTGCGTCGCCGAATGATTTCCCCAAATGATGACCTTCTTGACCTCCGCCAGGGGCGCCGCTGTCTTCTCGGTGAGTTGTGCCCGTGCCCGGTTGTGGTCCAGCCGGGTCATCGCCGTGAAGCGATCGCGCGGCAGCGACGGCGCATTACGTTGCGCGATCAGCGAATTCGTGTTGGCCGGATTGCCGACCACCAGCACGCGCACGTCGCGCGCCGCGACCGCGTCCAGCGCCTTCCCCTGGGCCGAAAAAATCTTGGCGTTTTCCAGCAATAAATCTTTGCGCTCCATTCCCGGACCGCGTGGTCTGGCGCCGACCAGCATGGCGAAATTACAATCCTTGAAGGCGACGTTGGCATCTTGCGCCGCCGTGACTTTATTGAGCGTCGGGAAGGCACAGTCGTTCAATTCCATCAACACACCCTGCACCGCCGCGCTCGCCGCCGGTATTTCCAGCAGATTCAAATTGATCGGCTGATCGGAGCCCAGCATCTGGCCTGAAGCTACGCGAAACGCAAGCGCATAGCCGATATTCCCGGCGGCGCCCGTGATGGTGACAGTGACTGGCTTCTTCATGACTAACTCCCGGCCAAAAGCGAGGAATGTTAGCACCCCGAAAGCGGCTCGTTTTGACGCAACGCAACAGGCCGGAATCCTGTGGGGAAAAAAATAGTTGCTGAAGTGGTTGCATGTACCAGTGATGTAGCTTACTATATCACCAAGTCACAGAAACACCTCTGTGACAAAGGTCCACTACCCTCTCAGGAGATTCTCATGAACACTCAAATTTCGACCAAGCTTGCCGCCCTTGCCGTTGCCGTGATGATGAACGGCCTCATCTTGGGTGGCGTTGCCTACGTATTCAATGCGCAACAGCATGCGCCCGCGTTGTCGCTGCTGCAGGCTGGGACTTCTGCGACGACCCTGGCAACCCAGGTAGAGGCCGGTACCGTTCAAGGTTAAGCGTTCTGCTAGATTAGCGTGCTATATGTCCCTCACACGTAGGCAGCACCGGGTAGAAAATGGATCCGAATTGGAATGACAACCAGCCTATCTATCGCCAGCTGCGCGATCGAATGGTTGCCCTCATCCTCGAGGGCGCACTGAAGGAGGGCGATCCATTGCCCTCCGTTCGGGCGGTTGCCGCCGATTACCGGCTCAATCCCCTGACGGTGCTGAAGGGTTACCAGCAGCTGGTCGATGAACGCTTGGTCGAGAAACGCCGCGGACGCGGCATGTACGTCAGCGAGGGCGCTCAGCGGCTGCTGCTGGCCGGAGAGCGCGAGCGGTTTCTGAACGAGGAATGGCCGCAGATTCTCGCGGTCATCCATCGGCTGGGTTTCTCGGCACAGGAATTGTTTGCCCAGACACCGGCGCTGACCCATCCGGCGCCGCCGCCCCGTGTCAGCGACACCAAGGAAGAGTGAGGTCCATCATGCCGCCGCTCATCGAAGCACGCGATCTGACAAAAAAATATGGGGCGCATGTAGCGCTCGATGGCGTTAATTTTGCCGTCGAGGCCGGCCGCATCGTCGGGCTCATCGGCCCCAACGGCGCCGGTAAGACCAGCGCGCTGCGTGCCCTGCTGGGCCTGACCGCCTACCAGGGTCACCTGCAAGTGTTGGGTCACGAGCCCTTTGGCGAGCGCACGGCGCTCATGAACGATGCCTGCTTCATCGCCGATGTGGCGGTGCTGCCGCCGTGGCTGCGCGTCGACCAAGCGATCGACTTCGTTGCGGGCGTGCACCCGCGATTTCGCCGCGACCGCGCCCTGTCATTGCTGGCGAAGACGCAGATCGCGGGCAAGCGCCGCATCCGTGAATTATCGAAGGGTATGAAGACTCAAGTCCATCTGGCCCTGACCATGGCCATCGACGCCAAGCTATTGGTGCTCGATGAACCGACCTTGGGGTTGGACATTCTCGCGCGGCGCGCCTTTTACGATGCTCTGGTCAACGATTACATGGACGAGACGCGGACCATTTTGATCACCACTCATCAAGTGGAGGAAATCGAGAATCTGTTGACCGATGTGATTTTCATCGACAAGGGCCGCATCGTTCTCGACTGTTCGGTCGAGGGCATCGCCACGCGTTATGCGGCCGTCACGGTCGCCGCCGATCAGCTCGAGGCGGCACGGGCGCAGAGACCGTTTTACGAGCGCCGGTTGCTCGGCAAAGTGGTGCTCTACTTCGAGCACCCGGACCGGGACAAGCTGGCCCGCTACGGCGAGCTGCATGCGCCGAGCGTCTCCGATTTATTCGTTGCGAAGTTGTCCGGAGAAGCGCAATGAACACCTATTGGTGGCTGATCCGACGGGAATTTTGGGAAAACCGCGCGATCTGGCTGATCCCCGCCGTGCTCGGCGGACTCTTGGTCTTAGCCGCGTTATTCGGCCGGGTCGAATTCATCGCGCACAATTCGCCGCTGCAGGGCCGCGTCTTCGGCGGCGTGGTCTTGTTCGCGTTCGGTGCGACATTTTTCGCCGTCATGTCGATCTACGCCACTTGGTATCTGCTGGATTGCCTGTACGCGGACCGCAAGGACCGCAGCGTACTGTTCTGGAAATCCCTGCCCATATCCGACACCGCGACGGTGCTGTGCAAATTGGCCACCGCGCTGCTCGTGATTCCCCTGGTGTACTTTGCGGCGGCCGACCTCACCACGCTGATGATGGCGTTCATCGTCTCGATTCGCGCGAGCTCGACCGTCGGCAGCTCCCTTTGGCAATCCGACCTTTGGCTGCAGCTGCAGGTACTGTGGCTTTATCTCATCATCACCAGCGCTATCTGGTACCTGCCGATCGCCGCCTGGCTGTTGATCGTATCGGCCTGGGCGAAACGCGGCGTTATGCTGTGGTCCATCCTGCCGCCTTTGGCCCTGTTCCTGGCCGAACGCTGGTTTCTCGGCACCCATATCGTCGGCGACCAGCTCTGGGAGCGGCTGGTGGGCTTTGGCCGTTTGGCGTTCAACGGCCATCCCGGCGCAGGCTCATGGGTGAGCACCACCGTCGATAATAATGTCGTCACGACCCCGGCCGGCATCTGGAATTTTCTCAACGTCGAGGGATTCTTTTCAAGCCCCGAAACATGGATCGGCGTCGCGGTGGGAGTCGTCCTGATCGTCTGTGCCATTCAACTGCGACTGCGGCGCACCGAGATCTAGTGCAAAATAGCTCCTCATACGAACAAACCATCTCGAAGGAGCGCCCATGTACAAGACCAAGATCGATCTGCCGGAGAAAATGCGCCGCAACGTCATCGCCATTCTCAACGATCGGCTGGCCGATGCGATCGATTTACAAAGCCAGGTCAAGCAAGCGCACTGGAATGTAAAGGGGCCGCACTTCATCGCCTTGCACGAACTGTTCGACAAGATTTCGGATCTGGTGCTGGAACAGATAGACGAAATCGCGGAGCGCGTGACCAGCCTTGGCGGAACCGCCGAGGGCACGGTTGCGGTGGCGGCGAAACGCAGCAAGCTCAAGAATTATCCCTTGAGCATCACGGCCGGCAGGGATCACCTGTTCTATTTGTCGACGCAGCTGTCGGTCTACGGAAAGGCGGTCCGGGCCGCCATCGACGATACGGATAAACTGGGCGACGCCGATACCTCGGATCTGTTCACCGAAATTTCCCGCGCGGTGGACAAGTACCTATGGTTCCTCGAGGCGCATCTGCAAGAGAAAGCCTAAGGCCAGGCCCGCCTACCCTAGTAGATAGGCGAAGTAGCTATTGCGAAGCCGATTGAGCGGATCGGTTCGCTGACGCAGCGCACGGAACAATTTGACGCGTTCGCCGAATGCCTTCGCCACATGCTCGGGCTGCAGGGCGCGGGTCTGATTGAACGTCGGTGTGCCGTTCAGGGCCGACGCGAAATCGTTGAAATCGATCAGGAAATCATCCCAGCCCTTGTCGCCCGTGGAGGAGGGTTCCAGGGTGATCATGGGACCTGCGTAACTCGCGCTGAATAAAGAGCCGCGGTCCTGGTGCAAGCGGCTCGCGCCGCTGACGACGTTACAACGATATCGATGCTCTTTGTAATAGGCCTTGCAGAAAGTGAAATATTCCGCGAGCAGCTTGGGGTAGTCGGCCTGGGGGAAGGCCCACAAACTATAGGTGTGGCGCGCCTTCCATGCCTCGCTCGGCAGGTCGCGCATCCATTCGTGCGAATACATCACTACGCCGTGCGCGCCCCGATCCAGGGTGGCCCGCAGTGCGCGCTGCATGCCCGACAGCATCACCGCGCGCAGGCCGGGAGCGGCCAGCACGCTGCCCACGGTCGAGCCGAACGCGGGCAGTACATTGCGCATCACTGAATTACGGATCTGCCATATGCCCGATCGGCTCAAGTCCGCCGCCTCGTCAAGCGTCCGGCGCTCCACCGTGATGCGGTCATTGAAGGGCGAGATATGCAGCCGCAAGGCACCCGGCGCGCCGGCTATCGCCGAAAACCGGGCTGCGAATTCTTTGAGGGACAGGACCTGGTAGTCGATTTTCACCGGGGTCAGCGGCCGCACGCGCAACACGACTTCGTGCACCACGCCCAACAAGCCGAAGCTCGAGCGCAGCACGCGCATGAGATCGCGCTCCCGTTCGGTCACGACCATTTGCTTGCCCTGGGGCGTGATGAGCTTCAATTCCGCGACGCAGGATGATAATTGCGCGGTGCCCGCGGCATAAGAAGCCTGCGGCAGCGTCGTGACGGCGACGGCACCGAGCGAAATCCGGCCCATTTCGGGGGTCAGCGGCAACTCCAGACCACGCTCGGCGAGCGCACGCACCAGGGTCCCGATTCGCACGCCGGCCTGAGCCCGCACCGTGGTTTCGCCGTACTCTAAGACCCTGTCGAGCGAACTGGTGTCGACCGTCGTGCCGCCGTCGCCGCCCACGCAGCGCGTCTGCGAATAGTCGGCACCGACCATTCGAATCGGTGTCGGATAGCTCTTGGTCTTGCCAAGAATATTCGGAATTTCCTCGTAGCGCTTCAGGCGCATCACGAGACGCGGCCGGCGATAAATGCCCGATGAGTCCGCGCTGGGCGAATGAGTGATTTTACTGACCATGTGCTTCCCCCCGGAAGATCTTAGGAAAACAAGCCTGACGCTTGCTGTCGGGGGGCAGAAACCTTTAGAGGTTCTGTTGCGCCAAAGCGCTTACGATCCACTGGCAACCCCGCTATCATCAGGCTTCTTCTGAAAAAGCCCCTTAGACCGGTGGTTTTGCGTCCCCACCTTTCGGCGGGTTTGCCCTTAAACAGCCTCCTCACTATGCGAGGATGCGGCGTCACTGTAAAGGGGTTTTTAACCGCCCCCTGCGCGGCGGCCATTCAGCCCATCAGCAGCAATGTTTCGGCGTGCTCCACGGCTTCCGGGGTGCCGCACACGACCACCACGTCCCCCACCTTGAACAACGTGTCGGGGTCCGGCTCGCGGCCGACGATGCCGTCACGGCGCACCGCGCTGACCGCCGCTTGGGAGCCGCGCCCCGACAACTCCGCTATGCTGCGGCCAACGGCCCAGGCGTTCGGCGGCAGGATGACGCTGTGCAATTCCTCGCGAAAGGCGTGACTTCTGTCCAGGTGCAGGGCGTCGGCCGCGCGAAAGTACTGACGCAACATGCCGTAGCGATGACTGCGGATGTCGTTCACGGTGCGAATCACGCGCGGCACCGGCAGCTTCAACAACAGCAGCAGGTGCGACAACAGCATGAGACTGGCTTCGAAAGTTTCCGGCACCACCTCGGTCGCGCCGGCCGACTGCAATTCTTCGAGCCTGGCGTCATCCTGCGTGCGCACCAGCACCGGCACGTCGCTGCGCAATTCGCGAATCGCCCGCAGGATGCGCAGCGCGACTTCGGGGCTTGCGAAGGTGATCACGACGACACTGGCATGCTTCAGCCCGACGTTTTCCAGCATTTTGGCCTGGCCCGCGTCGCCGTAGATGACGGGATCGCCGGCCTGGCGACCGGCGCGAATCCGATGCGGGTCCAGATCGAGGGCGATGTATTCGAAGCCGGTGGTTTCGAGCACCCGCGCGATATTCTGTCCGACCCTGCCGAAACCGCAGATCACGACATGCTCTCGCTCGGCCACCGCCAAAGTCGCCTCTGTCTCGCGCATCGCCTCGCTGTGCGGCGGCCCGGACTCGCTGAGCAGGGCGCGTGTGATGCGTCGATTGTGCCGGATCAGGATGGGCGACAGCACCATGCTCAGAACCGTGGCGGTGAGCAGCGGCTGCACGATGTCCGGATCCAGCAGATCGCGCCTCAGCAACAGTATCAACAGCGCAAACCCGAACTCGCCGCCCTGCGCCACCACCACGCCGGTGCGCAACGACTTGAACCAACTCCTGGTCGCGGGTTTTGCCACGACCGCAACCACCGCCGCCTTCAGCACCAGTACGCCGACGAGGATGGCCGTCACCAGCAACCAGTGCCGCAGCAGCAAGCTGGTGTCGAGCAGCATGCCGACCGTAATGAAGAACAGGCCCAGCAATACTTCGCGATAGGAGCGAATCGTCGCTTCGACCTGGTGTCGAAACTCGGTCTCCGCCAGCATCATGCCGGCCAGAAACGCGCCGAGTGCGAGCGACAGTCCCGCCGCGTGAGTGGCCCAGGCCGACGCCAGCACCGCGAGCAGCACCGCCAACGAGAACAATTCCGCGGAGCGCACCGAGGCAATGGCGAGGAACAGCGGCCGCAGCAGCCAGCGGCCGGCGGCCAGCACCAGCAGTAACGCCAGTACGGCGATGCCGATGGCATTGACGATGTGCGCGGGGTCCGCTCTGGCGGTACCGCCGCCGGACAGCACCGACAGCAGGGCGAGCAGCAGCGGAAAACTCAGATCCTGAAACAGACAAATCGCGACCGCGAGGCGTCCATGCGTGCGGTTGTTCTCCGATTGCTCGGTGAGCTGCGAAATGATGATGGCCGTGGAGGACATGGCTACGGCACCGCCGATCACCACTGCCACCGCCGGCCCGACGTGAAACAATAGGTGGGCGCCCACCGCGACGATGCCCGTGGTCAGCAGCGTCTGCGCGCCGCCGACGCCCAGCACTTCCCAGCGCATCGCGACCAGCCGCGGCAGTGAAAATTCCAGTCCCAGGGTGAATACCAGGAAAACCACCCCGAAGTCCGCCAACAGTTGGGTGGTCGAGTTGTCCATCACCAGAGCGAGCGCGTGCGGTCCCAGCAGCATGCCCACCGCGAGATAACCCAAGATCGCCGGCAATGCCAGTTTGCGCACGCCCGCGACCACGCACACCGAAGCGGTGAGCAGAATCAGGATTTGCAGCAGCGGATCGTTATGGAGATGCATTGCCTGCTAGCATATAGCGGTGAAGCCGATAGCAATCAATTGAAGTATGACCGCCCTGGTGCTCGAGGGAGAGGGCGAGGAGTGGCGTCTCCATCTGAGCGGTGATTGGTCGTTGGCGGCGATGGAGCGCGTCGAAGCGCTGCTTAAGAGCCTGCCGGCGACGCTGCATGGCACCTTGATCTGCGATTGGTCGCAGGTCGTGACGCCGGGAATCGGACCGGCCTGGGCGCTGTTGTGGCGCTTGGCGGATTTCACCGCGCAACCTTTGGACATCCGGCACAGCGGCGATCCGCCGCACTACTTGCAATTGCTGGAAAAGCTCAAGGCGCAGCGGCATGCCGCCCTGGCCGCGCCCGAAGCCGCACCGAGCGTTGAGCGATCCGTCGGCAAATTGGGGCGATGGGTCGTGCTGCAGGGTACCGAGGCACGCGCTTTGCTCGACTTCTTCGGCCGCATCGTTACGGTCGTCGGCCAGGCGGTGCCGCGGCCGCGCGCGCTGCGCGTATCATCGCTGGCGCGCCATATCTACGAGACCGGCATAACCGCCATCCCCATCGTCTCGCTAATCGCCTTTCTGATCAGCGTGATCGTGGCCTACCTCGGCGCGCAGCAGCTGTCGAAGTTCGGTGCCGACATTTTCGTCGTGGACCTGGTGACCATTTCCGTGTTGCGCGAAATGGGCGTGCTGTTGACCGCCATTATCGTCGCCGGCCGCTCCGGCAGCGCTTTCGCGGCCGAGATCGGCGTCATGCAACTCAACGAGGAAACCGATGCGCTGCGCGCCATGGGCATCAATCCCATCGAAGTGCTGGTGGTGCCGCGCGTGCTTGCCCTCATCATCGTGCTGCCGCTGTTGACGGTGATCGCGGACGCCATGGGGCTTGCCGGGGGCGGCCTTCTGACCTTGGTCAAACTGCATATACCTTTGTCGCAATACACCTATAGGCTGCGTGAAGCGCTCGGGCCCACGACCTTTTGGGCGGGGCTGATCAAGGCGCCGGTATTCGCCATGCTGATCGCCATGGTGGGCACCTACCGCGGTATGCAGGTGCGCGAATCGGCCCGCGAACTCGGCCGCCTGACCACCGTCGCGGTGGTGCAGTCCATTTTCTTCGTTATTTTCGCCGATGCGCTATTTGCGGTCCTGTTCGTGCAAATCGGCTTCTGATGGAAGGTCCGACCACACCGCCGGTGATTCGCGTGCAAGGCCTCGTCAATCGCTTCGGCACCCAGACCGTGCACGACGGATTGAACCTTGAAGTCCGGTCGAATGAGATTTTCGGCATCGTCGGCGGTTCGGGAACGGGCAAGTCGGTGTTGCTGCGAACCATCTTGGGCTTACGGGTACCCGACGCCGGAACGGTGGAACTGTACGGCAAAGACGTGCACGCCCTCGCGGCCGCCGACCGTGAGGCGCTCGTGAGAAGCTACGGTGTGACGTTCCAAAACGGCGCGCTCATCAGCTCTTTGAACGTGGCGCAAAACATCCAGTTGCCGCTGCGCGAATATCATTCGCTGTCCGAGAAGACACTCGACGAGCTGGCGGAGTTGAATCTGGACCTGGTGGGACTGGCGCCGGAGACGGCCGCAAAATTTCCCTCGCAGCTCTCCGGCGGCATGGTCAAGCGCGCGGCCTTGGCACGGGCGCTCGCTCTGGAGCCCAAGCTGCTGTTCTTGGATGAACCGACTGCCGGGCTCGATCCGAT
>DATCDX010000210.1:0-3568 GCA_036510475.1 Steroidobacteraceae bacterium | reverse complement strand
GCAGGATTTCGCGTACCGCTATCCCATCGTTGACGGCCAGGGCAACTGGGGTTCGACCGACGATCCGAAGTCCTTCGCCGCGATGCGCTATACCGAATCGAGGCTGACGCGGTACGCTGCGTTGCTACTGCAGGAACTCGGTGCAGGCACGGTCGACTGGACGCCCAATTTCGACGGCTCACTGGACGAGCCGGCCATGCTACCGGCGCGCGTGCCCAATCTGCTGCTCAATGGGGGCTCCGGGATCGCGGTCGGCATGGCCACCGATATTCCGCCCCATAATTTGCGCGAAGTGGTCAAAGCCTGCGTGGCGCTGCTCGACGATCCCGAATTAAGCACACGCAAGATCATGACGTTCATCAAGGGACCGGATCTGCCGACCGGAGCGGAGATCGTCTCGCCGCGCGATGAATTGGTGCGGATGTACGACACTGGCGCCGGCAGTTTCAAGGCGCGCGCAACCTATGATATCGAGGACGGGGAGATCGTGATCGACGCGCTGCCGTTCCAAGTGTCCGGCAGCAAGGTACTGGAACAGATCGGCGCGCAGATGCAGCAGAAAAAGCTGCCGATGGTGGAGGATATCCGCGACGAATCCGACCACGAAAACCCGACACGTCTCGTCATTGTGCCGAAATCAAATCGCGTGGATGCACAGGCGCTCATGGCGCATTTATTCGCCACCACCGATTTGGAGCGCAGTTACCGGGTGAATCTCAACGTCATCGCCCTGGACGGCCGGCCGCGGGTGATGCCGCTGAAGGAGTTGCTGCTGGAATGGCTGCAGTTCCGCAAGTCCACGGTCACCCGGCGGCTGAACCATCGGCTCGCGAAGTTGAACACCCGGCTGCACATCCTCGATGGCCTGTTGATTGCGTATCTGAATCTCGATGAAGTGATTCGCATCGTCCGCACCGAAGATCGCCCCAAGCCCGTACTCATCAAGCGCTTCAAGCTCTCCGACGAACAGGCCGAGGCCATCCTAGAGACCAAGCTGCGTCATCTGGCGCGCCTGGAAGAGATGAAAATCCGCGAGGAACAAAAGGAACTCGCCGACGAACGCGATGACATCGAAGGCATATTAAAGAGCAAGGCGAAGCTCACCAAGCTGGTGCGCGATGAATTGCTGAGTGACGCGGAAGAATACGGCGACGAACGGCGCACCCGTCTGGTGGAGCGCGAGGCCGCGCAGGCCATCTCGGAAACCGAACTGTTGACCAGCGAGCCCGCCACCGTGGTGCTTTCGCGGCTCGGCTGGGTGCGCGCCGCCAAGGGCCACGATATCGATGTCCGCTCCTTGAGCTATAAGACCGGGGATGAGTTCCAGGCGGCGGCCCGCGGCCGCAACCTACAGCAGGCGGTGTTTATTGACTCCACCGGCCGGGCCTATAGTCTGGACGCGCACCAGCTGCCGGCTGCGCGAGGTTACGGCGAGCCGCTATCGGGCACCGTGGACCCACCCGACGGCGCCACGTTCGCCGCGGTGCTGATCGGCGAACCGGACGACACGTGGCTGCTGGCGAGCGATGCCGGCTACGGGTTCGCGGTGAAATTGCGCGAACTCTACGCGCGCAACAAAAAGGGCAAGTCGATCTTGAAGGTACCTGAGAACGCGCGGGTGTTGCCGGCGCAACCGATCGGCAACAAAGCGGCGCTCGCGCTGTTCGTCAACAATGACGGCGAAGTGCTGGCGCTGCCCACGGCGCAAATCGAGGAGATGAGCGCCGGCAAGGGGCAGAATCTATACGGTATTCCGGGCAAGAAATCCGCCGACCGCGACGAGTACCTGGTGGCCATGGCGGTGGTGGCACCCGGCGAGGTGCTGACCATTTACAGCGGCAACAGCGCGCCGATGAAACTCAAGTACGACGAACTCAAACAGTTCCAGGACAGGAAGGGCCAGCGGCGGCAGCGATTCTCGCGCGCCTACAAGCAGATCGATCGCCTCGAGGTGTCGGCCGCTTAACTGTTGTGGGCCGGATGAGAGAGCCTACCGATCTCCCGACATCGTCACTTCCTCGGGCGCATTCACGAAATAACCCTGGATGAACTCGATGCCGAGCTGCCATAAGACCGCCATGGTATTGGCGTCTTCCACGCGCTCCGCGACGGTCTCGATGCCCCGGCGTTTCGCCGCTTCAACGAGTCCCTTGACGCGTTGTTGCTGAATCTGATTGGTCGACAGGCCCTGCATCAGGGAGCCGTCGATCTTGATGAAATTCATGTCGATGTCGGCCAGCAGTTTCAGCGGATCGCGCCCGGTGCCGAAATGCTCCAAGGCGAATCCAAACCCCAGCTTGCGCAAGCTCTCCGCCAGCTCCTTGGTTTGCCGCACATACTGGTTCGCGAGATCCTCGGTGACCTGGATGCATAGCCGCTTCGCTTCGATCTTCAGCGACTTCAACTGCGTGTCGAGCCAGCCGAGCAAGCTCTTGTCGAGCACCGTGTCCTTCGAGATGCGCACGAAAATACAGGCGGCTTTGCGGTTCGCGGCGAACGACATCGAGGCGCCGATGACCCAGCGATCGATGTTCTTCATCAAGTCGTTGCGCTCGGCGGCCGCGATGAATTCTGCCGGCAGCACTTCCGTGCCCTGTTCATCCAGCATGCGCACCAGCACATCGAACATGCCCTTGTCTTCGCCGAGCAGGCTCGCGATCGGCTGCTGCACCAGACGGAATCGGTTCTCCATCAAGGCGCTCTTGATGTGCTTGACCCAGATCTTGTCGTAGGCCTGTACGCGGGTGTCGGTGTCGGATTTGTCCACGGCGTACATCTGATTGCCGCCGAGTTCGCGCCCGCGCCGCGTGGCGCTGATGGCATCGGTGATCGCCGCACCCACGTCCGGATTGGCTGCCGGCAACAACCCCAAGCCCACGGTTACCGTGGCGGACAGAGTCTTCTCATCGAAGGCGAACACATGCTCGTTCACGCGTTTCACGACGTTGTCGGCCCAGGTCTCGACGTCGCGCGCGGTGCCACGTTCCAGCAGGATCAGGAAACCGTTGCCGCCGAAGCGGCCGCACAGATCGGTGGGCGTCAATTGCATGCGCAGCAGCTCAGCGAGCTGTCCCATGAAATCCTCGCTGGACAGCACGCCGATGGAATTCTGGATCTCGACGAAACGGTCCGGCTTGATGTGTGCAAACTGGCGCACGCCGCCCTTCATGCCGATGGCGCAGCGTTCGCGTACGGCGGCCACCAGGTAGCGCTGTTGCAGAAAACGGGTGGAGGCGTCGTTCTTGACCGCATCGGCGAGTTGCACTTCGAGATCGTGATCCTTCTTGTGCCGCGCCGAAATCTCGATCCGGATGGCCGGTTCACTCTCGTAGTCGGTCTTGGTGAGGATCAGGTCAAGCGCCAGACTCGATCCGTCCGACAGCAGCGCCTGGACCTTGAGGGCGTGATCCGTCCATTTGCCCTGCAAGCAGGCGACCAGCGCGCCCTTGAGCGCGGGATGCGTTTCCTGTTCGAACAAATCCATGAGCGGCGTGCCGGTGAGCGCGTCATCGCCGGAGTAGCCGAATAATTCCAGCCACGCGTGGTTCGCATCGACGATGATGCCTTC
>DATCDX010000209.1:0-4715 GCA_036510475.1 Steroidobacteraceae bacterium | reverse complement strand
CCGCCGTTACGAAGTTCGGTCTCAAACCGCGTGCGCGCGTGCTGGGGTTTTCCTCCGCGGGAGTCGCGCCGCGGATCATGGGCACGGGTCCGATTCCGGCGGTCGAGAAACTGATGCACCGGCTGCGCATGAAGATCACCGATTTCGATGTGATTGAACTCAACGAGGCATTCGCTTCGCAGGCGCTCGCTTGCACGCGGGCATTGGGTCTTGCAGACGACGCCGAACATGTCAACGTCAACGGCGGCGCCATCGCGCTGGGCCATCCGTTGGGAATGTCCGGCGCGCGCATTGCGGGAGCCGGAACCCAGGAGCTGATTCGCCGTTCGGGCCGTTACGGCTTGGCGACGATGTGTGTGGGCGTAGGACAAGGCGTGGCGCTGGCATTCGAACGCGCGTGACCTTGGCTTTCACAGGTGCGTGCGCGCTACATTATCGGCATGAAGCGGGACTTGGTTCGGCATGGTGGAATCTACGATGGCCTTAGTTAAGCTTAAGTTCGAGGCGCGGGGCGCGATCGCGGTACTTCGCCTGGAAAATCCGCCGGTCAACAGCCTGGGCCATGAAATGCGCCAGGCGCTGGTGGACGGCGTGGAGCGCGCCAATGCCGACGCAGGCATCGAGGCCATCGTTTTGATCGGCGGCGGTGCGGGCTTTTCCGGCGGCGCCGATATCCGCGAATTCGGCACACCGAAGGCGGCCGCAGCGCCGAACCTCTTGGCGGTGCTTCGCGAAATCGAAGCGTCGCCCAAACCGGTGATCGCCGCGATCGAGGGAGTTTGCATGGGCGGTGGCCTCGAATTGGCGCTGGCTTGCCACTACCGCGTGGCTGTCCCTGGAGCGCGGGTCGCGCTGCCGGAGGTCAAGCTGGGTCTGCTGCCGGGCGCGGGAGGCACCCAACGGCTGCCGCGCCTGCTCGGGGTCGAGCCGGCGCTCAACATGATCGTCTCCGGCGCCGTCGTTGCCTCCGAGAAGCTGCGCGACTCGCCGCTGTTCGACGCCTTTGCGGAGGGTGATTTATTAGAAGCCGCGATAGGGTTCGCGGGTCGAGTGGTTGCGGAGCGTTTAGGCCCCAGACGAGTGCGTGACCTCGCCATTGTGATGCCGAACGCCGAAGCCTATTTTCAGTTCGCGCGTAACACTGTCAAAGCCGTGGCCGGCCCGTATCCCGCGCCTCTGGCCTGTGTCGATGCGGTCGCCGCTGCCGTTGGCAAGCCATTCGAGGCGGGACTGAAACGGGAACGCGAACTGTTCACGCGCTTGATGACATCGCCCGAGTCGGCGGCGTTACGGCATGTGTTCCAGGCCGAACGAGCGGCCGCCCACATTCTGGATGTGCCGAAGGATTTGGCCGTAAGACCGATCCAAAAAATCGGGGTCATCGGTGCCGGCACCATGGGTGGCGGCATCACGATGAGCTTCATCAACGCCGGTTTGCCGGTGGTGCTGCTGGAGATGAAGCAGGACGCACTCGATCGAGGACTGGCCGCGATCCGTCGCAACTACCAGGGCGCGCTGCGCAAAGGTGCGCTCACGGAGACGACACTCGCCCAACGTTTGGCGCTGATCACGCCGACCTTGGATTTTGAGCTGCTGCGCGACAGGGACCTGATCGTCGAGGCGGTGTTCGAAAACATGAACGTGAAGCGCGAGGTTTTCGGGAAACTGGATGCCGTGGCGCGGCCCGGAGCGATCCTCGCCTCCAACACCTCGGCCCTGAATCTCAATGCCATCGCGGATTTCACGCAGCGCCCGCAGGACGTGATCGGACTGCATTTCTTCAGCCCGGCCAATGTGATGCGTTTGCTCGAGGTGGTACGTGGCGCCAAGACGGCGCACGACGTATTGGCGGGCGCCATGCGGTTGGCCAAGACCATCGGCAAGGTCGCGGTGGTTTCCGGCGTCTGCGATGGCTTCATCGGCAACCGCATGCTGGCGCGTTACCGCGCGGCCGCCAACGATCTGCTCATGGCGGGCGCATTGCCGCAACAGATCGACGCGGCGCTGCAGGAGTTCGGCATGGCGATGGGCCCGTTTCGCGTCGGCGATCTGGCCGGCCTCGATATCGGCTGGGCATCGCGCAAACGGCGCGCCGCGGAATTTCCCGACCGCGACTTTTCCGACGTGGCGGACGAACTGTGCGAGGCGGGACGATTCGGCCAAAAGACCGGCGCGGGTTGGTATCGGTACGAGCCCGGCTCGCGCCAGCCGATTCCGGATCCGCAGGTCACTGCGATCATCGAAGAATATCGCCGACGAAAGGGCGTCACTGTACGCGAGGTGGGCGCGCAGGAGATCGTCGAGCGTTGTATCTATGCGCTGATCAACGAGGGCGCGCGCATCATCGAAGACGGCACCGCGCAGCGCGCCTCGGACATCGATCTTGTGTATCTCAACGGCTACGGCTTTCCCGCCTACCGCGGCGGTCCCATGTTCTACGCCGACCAAACGGGACTCGGTGACATTGCGCGCGCGCTGCGGCGCATCGCGGCCGTTCCCGGCACCGACACCGCATTCTGGACGCCCGCGCCGCTGCTCGTGCGTCTGGCTCAACAAGGCAAGACGTTCAACGAACCAAAAGGATCACCTTAAGTGACAGAAGCCGTCATTGTATCCACGGCGCGCACCGGCTTGGGCAAGAGCTGGAAGGGCGCTTTCAACATGACCTATGGCGCGACTTTGGGCGCGCATTCCGTGCGGCACGCGGTGGCGCGAGCCGGCGTCGATCCCGCCGAAGTCGAGGATGTGATCATGGGTTCGGCGTTCGGTGAAGGCACCACCGGCGGCAACATCGCGCGTGCCATTGCGCTGCGCGCCGGTCTGCCTGTCAGCACCGCGGGCTTGAGCATCAATCGATTCTGCAGTTCGGGATTGCAATCCATCGCGTTGGCGGCGCAATACATCATGACGCAAGGCGCAAAGGTCTTGGTCGCGGGCGGCGTCGAGAGCATCTCTTGCGTGCAGAACGAAGCGAACACCCACATGCTCCGCGATCCCTGGCTGTTGGAACACAAGCCGGCCCTTTACTGGAGCATGCTGCAGACCGCCGAACAAGTGGCCAAGCGCTACCACATCTCCAAAGAAGCTCAGGACGAATACGGTGTTCGCAGCCAGTTGCGCGCCGCGGCTGCACAGGCTGCGGGAAAATTCAATGACGAGATCGTGCCCATGACCACCCTCATGGGCGTCGCCGACAAGCAGACGGGGACCATCGGCACCCGCGAAGTCACCATCGCCGCCGATGAGGGCATACGTCCCGACACCACGCTCGAGGCCGTTGCTAAAATCCGGCCCGCGCTGCCGGGCGGCGTCATCACCGCCGGCAATGCCAGCCAATTTTCCGACGGCAGCAGCGCGGTCGTGGTCATGGACGCCAAGCTCGCGGTGCAGCGCGGCATCGCGCCGCTCGGCATCTTTCGCGGCTTCGCGGTCGCCGGCTGCGAGCCGGATGAAATGGGCATCGGTCCGATTTATGCCGTGCCGCGCCTGCTCGAGCGCAGCGGATACAAGGTCAGCGACATCGGTTTGTGGGAATTAAACGAGGCCTTCGCCTGCCAGGTTTTGTACTGTCGCGACCGCTTGGGGATTCCCGAGGAATTGCTGAACGTCAACGGCGGCGCCATCGCGGTGGGCCATCCCTATGGGGTCACCGGCGCGCGTCTGACCGGGCATGCCTTGATCGAGGGCAAGCGACGCGGCGCCAAGCTGGTGGTGGTCACCATGTGCATCGGCGGCGGTCAGGGGGCTGCGGGACTGTTCGAAGTCGCCTGACTCTGGACTGACCCACGGTGAGAGCCATCGGAATGTGGCCCGAGGTACGCAACCCGAGCGCATGCGCGCGCGACACGGCATAGAGAAATAACTGCGGATCGATGGTGCTGTCGGTGATTTTCACGCAGGGCGACGAGTGTCCGGAGCAGCCGGGCGGCAAATTGCGTGTGGCTCATACACGGAGATTGTAGCCCACAATCCGGAGCGTTCATTTGCCATCGGATGCCAGACGGTTGCGGCGGCCGCGGGGACGAATCGGCGGCGCATCTGATACGACGCCCCATTGAAGCCGGCCCAGGGCTTGAATGGTATATTTGGATGGTGACCCAGTTCGACACCATCTTCGCGGCATTGCAGACAACCGGTGTGCGCTATGTGGTGGTCGGCGGCGTCGCGGTGAATTTGCACGGCTACCAACGGTTTACGAAGGACGTAGACCTGGTGATAGAGCTTGTTGCAGATCGTGCGCTCAAGGCCCTCCAAGCCCTCGAAGCCATCGGGTACAAACCCAGCGTGCCGGTCAAGCTGACCGACTTCGCCGATCCCATCATCCGTGAAGGATGGATCCGCGATAAGGGAATGATGGTTTTTCAGCTGTATAGCGATCAGACGAGAATGAGCATCGACATTTTTGTGCGGTATCCGCTGGATTTCGATGAGTTGTGGAATCAGGGGACGAAGGTCGATTTGCCGGGTGCTTCGCTGCGCATTGCGTCGATCGAGCATTTGATTCGAATGAAGGTCGAGGCGAACCGCCCGCAGGATCTGCTGGACGTTGAACAGCTCGAGAAGATCAGACGGCTTCTCAATGAACACGGAGATGCGTCTTAATGAATCGCGAGCTCGAAGCGCCCATCGGCAGCTTTGAGTCGGCACAGCTGCATCAGCTGCGCATGGCGCTCAAATCTACTTACGCCCAGCGCCTGCAGGATTTGCAGGACATG
>DATCDX010000208.1:0-3111 GCA_036510475.1 Steroidobacteraceae bacterium | reverse complement strand
TGGCTACTACAGTCCCTATATCGCCTCTGTTCTGGATATTGCGCGCATATTCGATTCCTTTCGCACCGCTCAGTATCAGTACATTCCGGCACTGGCTTCGCTGCATGGGGAGAAGCTTGCTCTGACGCTGAACACGGCACCGTCGTTCCATTCGCCCATGTCGGTGTTGGTGGTGGCGTTGCCGGCGGTGGAACAGCCGCAATTACCGCCTTTGCACGCGGTGGACCCCAAGGAAATTTATTGTGCCCGCCGCACCGAATTGGTTTTGCCGGTCGAAGGCGCTCCTCTCGCTTTTTCCACCCAGTATGCGCACGACGTGAAACTATTCTTGACCGGCAAGGACGGCAAGACCATCGAGCTGCCGGCCAAAGCCGATGCCATGCAGGGGGGTTACGTGGTCGACACGTCGGATTTAGGTGCCGCCGGCCTGGGAGACAGTGTGCACGGTACGCTCAAGGGCTATTGGGGCTTTGACCCCTACGAGGGTCCCAGCTTCCGCTTGATCAATGTCCATGCGAAGTCGTGGGAACTCGCCGCGGGTGATGAAGCGGCGCTGATCGTCGGCCGTCAGGACACCATTCACCTGCGCGCCGACAGCGTCAGCTGTATTGACGGCATCATGCTGAAAGATCCCGCAGGTAAGGAACTGAAGGCCGAATGGAAGGCGGTAAAGCCCAATGAAGTGGAGGTGAAGCTGCCGCTGCAGGCGGCGCAGCCCGGCGCCATGACCCTGCTGGTCACGCAATTCGGCGCCGGCGAACCGCAGCCGGTTGCCATAAGGACTTTTTCCGAGGCCGGCCGTTTCGACGGCTTCGTCATTCATGCCGGCGATGCGCAGGGCCTGTTGAAAGGCAGCCGCCTCGATGAGGTGGCCAGCCTCTCGATCAAGAACATCGCCTTCGTGCCGGGCGAGCTCTCGACTGCGCATGGCAGTGACGAGCTGCCGATGGTGACCCAGGACACGCAGGCCGCGGCCACTCTGAAACAGGATCATGCCGTCACCGCCAGAGTCACGCTGAAGGACGGGCGATCGTTTCCGGTCACCGCCGCCATCGACGCGCCGCGGCCGCGCGTGTTGCTGATCGGCAAGAGTGTGCGGCCATCGCCGTCCAGCAGCGAAAGCAACATCCAACTGGCTGACCAAAGCGAACTGCCGCAGGACGCAACGCTGATATTCTCCGTGCGCACTCAATCGCCGGCCTCGTTCTCACGCGACGAGACCATCGAAGTCGCGACCAGCGATGAGTCGTCCATGACGACCTTAAGTTTCGTCAACGGCGGCATCACGCTCGAGAATTCCCAAATCGCCGTGGCCACGCTCAATCCTGCGAGGTCGTTCGGTGCCTCGGCTTTCGGGCCCTTGCAATTTAGGGTGAATGCCAAAGGCGTGACCGGCGATTGGCAGCCACTCGCCAGCCTGGTGCGGCTGCCCGTGCTGAAAGACCTCAAGTGTCCCGCAACACCGGAGCTGGCCTGCAAGCTATCCGGATCGAGTTTGTTTCTGATCGATTCCGTTGCCAATGACCCGCTGTTCACACACCCGGTGCAAGTGCCCGACGGCTTCTTGGGATCGGCGCTGCCGGTACCTCATCCGGCCGGCGGGCCGCTCTATGTGAAGCTGCGTGACAATCCGTCGGTGATCAACCCAACGACGTTGGAAATGCAGCAAATGCCGGCCTCGCCCAAGGATCTCGCGCGTTCGAGCATCCGGCAACCGGCGCTGCCAGCGCTGCCGGCGGCACCGTCCACTCCGTCATCCAAGTCGTCGTCGAGCGCAACCCAGGACGCGCCTGATACAGCCGTGCCGGCACCGGCACCCACCACCGCCCCTCCGTCCACTTCGTCCACTTCCACGTCTGCGCCTACGACGGCCGTGCCTGCTCCTGCAATGTCTGTACCCCCTCCGCCGCCTAAATCGAGCGCGCCGCAGCAGCCTTGATTGCGGCCTTGCCGCGCAGGCGGTGGTGAGGTGCGGTCTCGCTGACCCTTCAAGTTGCCGACGTGGGACGTTCGCCGCTGGCGCTCGCGCCGCGAACCTGTTCCTCGGGCAGCGACAGGAGCCGCGCGGTATTGACCAATGCCATGTGCGTCAGCGCCTGCGGAAAATTTCCGAGCATGCGCTTCGCCTGCGGGTCGTACTCCTCGGCCAGCAGACCTACATCGTTTCGCAGCTGTAGCAGTCGCTCAAAAAGTTCTTGGCCATCCTTGCGCCTGCCGATCAATACATAGCAATCGGCCAACCAGAAAGAACAGGGCAGGAACGCGCCTTCGCCGGCCGGCAGCGCGTCCACATTGCTTTCGGTCGAATATCGCAATACCAGCCCGCCGACCAGCAAATTCTTCTCGATCGCCTCGACGGTGCCGCGGACCCGCGGGTCCTCGTGCGGCAGAAAACCCACCTGCGGAATCAACAGCAGACTGGCATCGAGGTGCGGCGAGCCGTACGACTGGACAAAGGTGTTGCGGGACGCATCGAATCCCTGCTCGCACACCTGCGCATGAATCGCGTCGCGGACCTCGCGCCAACGCGCGACCGGACCCTCCAAGTGGTATCGCTCCGCATCCTTGATAGCGCGGTCGAAGGCGACCCAGGCCATGACTTTGGAATGGGTAAAATGACGTCGTGGTCCCCGTACTTCCCACAGGCCTTCATCCGGTTGCGGCCAGTGAGACTCGAGAAACTCGAGCAGCGCCAGCTGAAAGCTCCAGGCGGCCGGTTCGGGATGCAAATCGGCGACGCGTGCCAGATGCAGCGTGTCCATGACCTCGCCGTAGACGTCGAGCTGAAATTGCTTCGACGCGGCGTTGCCGACGCGCACCGGCGATGCGTTCTGATAACCCGGCAACCAGGGAATCTCATATTCATCGAGGCGTCGCACACCGGTTACGCCGTAGAGAATTTGCAATTCCGCGGGCGAACCCGCTACGGCGCGCAGCAACCATTCACGCCAGGCGACAGCTTCGTCTTCGTAGCCCGCCAGCAATAGCGCATTCAAGGTGAAAGTTGCGTCGCGCAGCCAACAATAGCGGTAATCCCAATTGCGCACGCCGCCCAGTTGTTCGGGCAGTGAGGTCGTGGGGGCCGCGACGATCCCGCCGCTGGGTTTGTAG
>DATCDX010000207.1:0-4835 GCA_036510475.1 Steroidobacteraceae bacterium | reverse complement strand
GGGTGCGGCGCGCACAGGTGCGGGGGTCGCGGCGGAAGCGGGCGCGGACCCACGCACTGGCGCGGACACAGGTACGGGCGCGGCGGGCAAGGGAACAGATGCACGTACGGATGCGGTCGCAGGTCCGGGCGCCGGTGCCCGAATCGTTTCGTGAGCCGGCGTGACCGGCGCGGTTACAACGGCCGAGGCAGGGGGCTCCGTGCCGGCGGCCGTGTCTTCGTTGGCGCCAAGGGCCACCCCTTCGAGCCGGGACTTGATCGCGAGGAACGCCTCGGCTTTGATTTTTCCGCGCCGGTAATATTGATCGAGCAGCGACAAGACTTCCCAACTTCCGTCGGGGTCGGAGCGTAATTGCTGCTGCATCGCATGCAGAAACGTGTTCTGGTCGCAGCTGCCGTTCGACAGCGCGTCCAGCCACTCGCGAGTCGCATGCTCGCCCCCCATGCGAGGAGGCTGCCAACCCACCGGCTGATTCACGGCACTCATTATGACGCCATCATACCGGGCGTGGCGCGGGACAACCGCCGGGATTGAAAGTTCTGGGGATATTCATGATATTCTTTAGGCAAGACAACGATATACAAATGATAGTTCACTTAAATTAGTGCGAGCACACTGTTCCAACCCGCGCGCATTTCGCATAACAATCGCGGGCGAGTTACACAACCGACGCGGCCGGTTCAGCGTGCCACGGTATATTGAATTAAGCGCCCTGTACGTCGTTACCGCACTAGGACCGGGACCCATCGCCGTGTAGGCGAACATGAATGGCGCCGCGCACGGCCGGTCTGTCGTGGGCGCGATGCACGGGCGGCGGTCCCTTGTGCGGCGGATTTCAGTGGTGAGCTATTCGTTGTTCAATTGCTCCAGGGTCAAACCGCCGGTCGACGGTCCAAAAATACCGATCATGGCGATGCCCACGAGCATGGCGCCGCCGATGAACACGGCGACGGCCGGAACGCCCCCGGCGGAGAGCAGCGATCCGATAATCAGTCCGGAAAAAGCGGCGGCGAGCCGGCTCCATGAGTAGACGAAGCCGACGGCCCGTGAGCGGATCCGGGTGGGAAATAGTTCGGCTTGGTAGCCGTGATAGGCATAGGACATGACGTTCGCGGCCAACGTAAAGCCGATGCCGATCAAAACGAGCGTGGCCGCGGCGGTTGCGAAGGCGAACGCAGTCATCAACACCGCCATACCGGCGAGACCGCCCATGATCTGGATTTTGCGTTCAATCTTGTCGGCAAAAAAACTACCGAGCAGCGGTCCGAATGGTTGGGAGAGGGCGATGATGAAAGCGTATTCCAAACCGTGCGTGATATTGATGCCCCGAGCCATGAGCAAAGTCGGAACCCACGAGTTGAACCCATAAAAACCGATAACTTGCGCGGCGTTGAATACGGAAAGCATGATGGTTCGGCTCCGGTATTGGGGGGCGAAGATATCCGCAAGCGTCGCCGCGCCGCCACGCTCCTCGTCGGTTGGCCGTGGCGGCGGCAGCGTGCCTCCGTATTCCATCGCGACTTTCGCTTCAATGGCGCTGACGATCAAATCGGCCTCATAGCCCCGGCCTCGGCCGGCCAACCAGCGTGGGCTTTCAGGTATGCCGGATCGAAGCGCCCATACGACCAGCGCACCCACCGAACCCAGCAGCACGACCCAGCGCCAACCGTCCAGGCCAAAGGGCTTCAAGGGAACCAACAACCACCCCAGCAATGCAACCACCGGCACGACGCAGAACGAGATGAACTGATTGACGGCGAATGCGCGGCCGCGCAGGGTCCGAGGCATGAGTTCAGCGATGTAGGCGTCGACGGTCACCAACTGCACGCCAAACCCAACGCCTGCTATGAATCGCCAGATGTTCAGCCACTGTCCGGTGCGCTGAAACGCCATGATCGCCGTGCAAACGCAGTACCAGACCAGTGACCCGGTAAACACGGTTTTGCGGCCGAACCGGTCCGCCGCCTGACCCAGCATCACCACACCGAACCACAGTCCGGCGAAAGTCGAGAATACGAAGGTGCCGAAGCCGGCAACCCGAATGGAGTCCAGCGACGCGAAAATTCCCAGGGATTGCGGGGAAAACAGCCCGCTGCCGATCATGCCAGGTGCCACATAGGCGGTAAAAAACAGATCGTAGAATTCGAATGTACCCCCCAGCGAGATGAGGGCGACGATGGTCCAAACGGTGCGCGATGGCGGCAACCGGTCGAGCCGGGCTGCGATGTCGCCGGAAGTGGCAGCGGTCATCGATCTAATAGTAATCTGGCGAGCCGGCATCGTGTGAGGAGTCGCAATATGAACTATGAGCTTTATTACTGGCCGACGATTCAAGGTCGAGGTGAGTTCGTGCGATTGGCCCTCGAGCAGGCCGGCGCAAGCTATCGCGATGTCGCGCGCGAGTCCGGCAGAGATTCCGGTGTCGCGGAGCTCATGCGCTTGCTGAATGGCCGCCGCCTGGAGCAGCCACCCTTCGCGCCGCCATTCCTGAAGGCCGGACGGCTCATCATCGGGCAGACCGCCAATATCTTGCAGTTCATCGGTCCACGCCACGGGCTGGCGCCGAAAACCGAACGCGGAAGACTTTGGACGCACGAACTGCAACTCACCATGGCTGACTTCGTGGGGGAGATACACGACACCCACCACCCGATCGCCGGCGGCCTTTACTACGAGGAGCAACGCAAGGAGGCGCGGCGTCGATCCGCGGATTTTCTGAAGAACCGTGTGCCGAAGTTCCTCGGCTATTTCGAGCGCGTGATGGGCAGGAACTCTGGTGGCGACCGCTACTTGGTCGGCGCGAAGTTGACGTATGCGGATCTTTCGATGTTTCAGATCGTAGCGGGGTTAAGCTACGCATTCCCGCGCGCGATGGCCAAGGCTGAGCGCAACTACCCACGACTCTGCGCTTTGCGCGACCGGGTGTGCGCGCGCCCGCGTCTCGCGGCATACCTCGCCTCTCCGCGGCGTATTCCGTTCAATCAAGACGGAATCTTCCGCCGCTATGCGGAACTCGATGCGAGTTGAGCACATGAACCCGGCTCAGCCCGTCGATCCGGTATGCGGTATGCGTGTGTCGCAACAATCGGCGCATGCGGCCGATCACGCCGGCCGACAGTACCGGTTCTGTTGCGCCGGTTGTCGGGCGAAATTCATCGCCGACCCCACTCGGTACGTCGATTCACAGGGCGAGCGTCGCGTTCCGGCCACTACAAACGCGGGCGCTAATGCGGGCGCGGGTTCCAGTGCGGCCGCCGGCCCCAGTGCCGCCGCCGACTCGATCTATACCTGCCCCATGCATCCGGACGTGCGCAAGCCGGGCCCGGGAAGTTGCCCGATCTGCGGCATGGCCCTTGAGCCGCTGCTGCCGACCGCCGCCACCGATGACAGCGGGGTTCGCGCCGTCAGGGCGAAATTTTGGGTCTGCGCGGCATTGAGTGTGCCGGTGGTTGCCATCGGCATGTTTTCGCACGCAATGGGCTCCGGCTTCCCGCCGCGAGCGGCGAGCGTCGTGCGCGCGCTTGAGATCATCCTTTCGGCTCCGGTCGTGCTATGGGCAGGGGCTGATTACTACCGTCGCGGATGGCTGGGTGTGATCAACCGCTCGCCCAACATGTACACATTGATCGGACTCGGTGTGATTGCCGCCTATGCGTACAGCCTGGCGGCCACATTCGCGCCCGCTGCATTCCCGGCTGCGATGCGCGGTCAGCATGGCATGGTGGGTGTCTACTTTGAGGTTGCCGCGACGATCGTCACCTTGGTGCTGCTGGGCGAATGGCTGGAGCTTGCTGCGCGAGGACGCACCGGCGCCGCCATCCGAGAGCTTCTCGGGCTGGCACCCAAGAGTGCGCGACGCATTCGTGCCGATGGCAGCGATGAGGATGTGGCGCTCGAGTCATTGGCGGTGGGCGAGCGTGTGCGCGTGCGCCCTGGGGAAAAAATTCCGGTCGATGGCCGGGTGATCGAGGGACGGTCTGCCGTGGATGAATCCATGCTTACCGGTGAGCCGTTGCCGATCGAGAAGGGTCCCGGCGATCGTGTCGTGGGCGCCACGCTCAATCAGACAGGCGCCCTGGTGGTGTTAACGGAGCGCGTGGGCAAGGATAGCGTGTTATCGCAGATCGTCGCGCTGGTGGCGCAGGCGCAGCGCTCCCGCGCGCCGTTGCAGCGCTTGGCCGATCGCGCCGCTGCTTGGTTCGTCCCGGCGGTCATCGCCGTCGCATTGCTCACGTTTGTGATCTGGTGGCTGATCGGTCCCGAACCGCGCCTGGCTTACGCGTTGGTGAGTGCCGTGGCGGTGTTGATTATCGCTTGCCCGTGCGCGTTGGGCCTTGCAACGCCCATTTCGATCATGGTTGCGACCGGCCGCGGCGCGCAGTTGGGTGTCCTTTTTCGCGATGCCGCGGCCATCGAAGCGCTGCGCGAAATCGACACCTTGGTTGTCGACAAAACCGGCACGCTCACGATCGGGCGCCCGGTGCTGGACCGCGTCTTGGTCCTTGCGCCGTGGAGCGAAACGGAATTGCTGTCGCTTGCGGCGGGATTGGAGCGCTTAAGCGAGCACCCGTTGGCCCGTGCCATCGTGGACGGCGCCGCCGCGCGCGCCGCCGCTGTCGCAAAGATCACAGATTTCCAATCCATCACCGGCCGTGGCGTGACCGGCCGACAGGGGACGCGGACGATTGCGTTGGGCAATCTCGCGCTGATGCAGGATGTCGGCGCGACCGACCTGTTACCGCATGCGGTTGCCACGGAACAGGGTGCGAGCGACGTCCCGGGGCAAGGTGCGAGCGACGCCCCGGGCCAAGGTGCGAGCGACGCCCCGGGCCAAG
>DATCDX010000206.1:0-2182 GCA_036510475.1 Steroidobacteraceae bacterium | reverse complement strand
CGATAAAACCCGGCTGCGCGGCGATCTCCTTGCAGAGCACCACCCTGGCGGAGGGGAAACCTCGATCATCCGCGGTCGCCAAGACCATGGCGTTGGGATTCGGCTGGGCGGCGTCGGTGCGGGCCTGTGCCAGCCAATCCGCCGCGACTTCCAGTGGATTCGCGGGCAACGGATCGGGCAGGGTTTCAGTCCAAAATTTCTTCACGTTGTCGCTCATTGGCGAATGGTAGCCGTGCGGCCACACTTGCGATACCCGCGGGCGGCCAGTAAAACGGGAAGCGCAAAAACTTATGGGACTCTCGCGACATGAATTTGGATGAACTGCGAACCGCGTTGACTGAGCTTGATGGACAGCTTTTGGACTTGGTTGGGCGCCGCCAGGCTCTCAGTCAGCAAGTCGCGGCCGTGAAGCGCGCCACCGGCCGGGCGACGCGCGATTTCGGCCGGGAACGCGAGGTTATTTTACGGGGGCGCAACCGAGCGCAGGCCCTGGGCGTGTCACCTGATTTGGCGGAATCGCTGCTACGGCAACTCATACAATCGTCACTGGCCACTCAGGAACAGGCGCGCGTCGCCGCACAAGCGCATGGCAGCGGCAAACGCGCCTTGGTGATCGGCGGCCGCGGCAAGATGGGTGCTTGGTTCGCGGAATTCCTCGCCTCGCAGGGCTACCGCGTCGCCATCGCCGATCCCGCGGGAGGCCTTCCGGGATTCGATACGGTGGCGGATTGGCAGAGCGATGCGTTGGATTTCGACCTGATCGTGCTGGCCACCCCCTTGAGCGCCACGGCTCAGCTGCTGAAATTCCTGGCGCAGCGCGCGCCGCGCGGCCTGATCTTCGACTTGGGTTCTCTGAAGACGCCGCTGCGCGCGGGACTTGATGCGCTGGTCAAGGCCGGCTGCCGCGTGACCTCGTTGCATCCCATGTTCGGACCGGACACGGAATTGCTGTCGGGGCGGCACGTGATCTTCATCGACTTGGGCGATCAGGCGGCACTCGCGGAGGCGCAGGAATTGTTCGCGCCCACCATGGCCGAGCGGGTGGTCATGGGTTTGGACGAACACGATCGCCTGATCGCCTACGTGCTGGGCTTGTCGCACGCGCTCAATATCGCGTTTTTTACCGCGCTCGCCGACAGTGGCGAAGCGGCGCCGCGCTTGGCGCGGCTGTCGAGCACCACCTTCGATTCACAGCTGGAAGTGGCGAGCCGCGTCGCGGCCGAAAGTCCCGAGCTGTATTTCGAAATTCAGAGTTTGAACGAGTACGGCGGCGAGTCGTTGCTGGCTTTGCAGCAGGCGGTGGATCGATTGGTGGAGGTGGTGAAGGCGAAGAAGTCCGAGGAATTCACGGCCCTCATGAATCACGGCAGGGCCTATCTGGACGTGCGTGCGGCGGCGCGCGCCGGCTGATGGCGGCTTCTCGAATGTCGGGCGGCATGCAGGATTCGGATGACGTGATTCGCGAGAACGAGGATCTCAAGAAGCGTCTCGTGGAAATGACCGCGGAGGCCGCGAACAACGAGTCCATCATGAAGCGCACGCAGGCGCGCGAACTCACGTTGTTGCGGGCCGATAGTCTGGCGCAGTTGTTGCGCGCCATGGTGGGCGGTTTACGCGAGTCTTATTCGCTGGATGCCGTGAGCGTGGTGTTGCTCGATCCGCAGCATGAGATCCGGCACTTGCTGGTGGCGGGGGGTGACCGGCCGGAGGAATTCCAGCAGATATTTTTCGTCGATGCGCTGATCGGACTCGCGCCGCAGCTTAGCGCCTTGCACAAACCGTGGCTTGGACCTTTCGTCGGCGCCGATCATCATCTGCTGTTCCCGGCCACGCCGAATCTCAAGAGCGCCGCCCTGGTGCCGCTGCCGCGCAAGGACCGCGCCACGGGGGCTCTGTGCTTCGGCAGCCTCGATCCGACGCGCTTCACACGGCATCACGGTACGGATTTTCTGTCGCACTTGGGCGCGGTGGCCGCCGTGTGCATCGAGAATGCCATCAATCGCACCCGCCTGCTGCGCGCCGGCATCACGGATTTCCTGACGGGTTGGCATAATCGGCGCTACTTGCAGCAGCGCCTGAAGGAGGAGTTGGCGCGCGCGCAACGACGCGGCGGCAGCATCGCCTGCCTGATGATCGACATCGACCGCTTCAAGAGCATCAACGATGGCTACGGGCATCTCGC
>DATCDX010000205.1:0-2105 GCA_036510475.1 Steroidobacteraceae bacterium | reverse complement strand
CCGACAACAGGTGGTGCAACGGGCGGTGACGCCGCACATAGAGATGCGACCGACAACATCCGCTTCGCCATGCTCGCCGCGCCCATCGCGGCCCGCGCTATTTTGTCGGCTGGTTTTGGTGACAGCTTTAACGCTGTCCCGGGCCAACTTCCCATTTCTGGCGGTCCCAAAATCGTTCATGCGTTCTTGCAATCCAGCACAATGATTGTGCTGACGATCGAGCATGACGCTGGTAATGATCTGAAGATTCCGCTGCGGGGCGCGGTTGGCGCGGGATTCGCTGTGATGACCGGCGGGTCACCGGACAGTCCTGGGCCGATCATTCTGCCTCAGGCGTGTATACGGTTGGATGCGGCGCATTTGGGGCTTACTTTTGCTCAATCGTTGGTCACCTCGGGCCCGCAATATGCGGTTTACTATCCGTATGGCTCGACTCAGATATTTCGCGGCAACGCGGTGACAGACAATTTTTCGGATGTGTCGAAGCCGCCCGGCTGGGACATAGCGGCGGACCTAGGCAGCGCGTGGAACCTCGACTGTCCGTTGGCCGCGACCGCAGCACCGATCGCAGTAAGCAACACCCCCCTGTAATAGGTATTCGGATGGTGAGATGCGACAGACAGCCGCGAGCAAGGATACACCACTCCTGGCGATGGCCGATGAAGTTGTGGAACGCCTGGCTCGCCTCGAGGAACAGATGCGCCACGTCGTGAATGCCGTCGAGAAACTTGCTAACCGCGATGCTGAACTTGACGCCAGCCTGCGAGCGATGTCTGAGAAGTTCAACGAGGCACTGGCAGGCCAGGCTGAGATGTTTCGGACAAGCTTGCGGGATATTACGGAGCGATTCGTTAGTCGCGAGGACTGGTCATTCTGGAAGAGCCTCTTGACCGCAGCGCTTCTTGCACTGCTGGCTTACGGCTGGAGTGCCCTGCTCGGCTTTCATGAATGACCTCGTGGCTGAACGGTCCGGCCATACGTACCTGGCCGAGTGCCAGCACGCTGTCCGGTTACACTCGCTTCTGCGAGAATGCGAGCGGCAATGATATGGGGGTCACGGCGACTCAGATGGGTGGCCGGCTTCGTCCCGACGGCGTTTCGCCCACGATAAGTGGAGCTCCTGCCGGTTGCTGTTGCGGTAGCGAAATTCATGCTGCCGCCAACCGCGGCGGATCATCGATGTAGGCTTGATCCGGCGTGCGACCGTCGAGGCTCGAATGCGGCCGCTTGAGGTTGTAGAAGCTGAGACAACGACCAATCGAAGCACGCGCCTCGCTGACGCTGTCATAAGCCCGCGGATAGACCTCCTCGTATTTGACGGATCGCCACAGCTGTTCGACAAAGACGTTAGCGCGCCAGGAACCGCGACCATCCATGCTGATCGCGATCGCGTTCTCCAGCGGCAGGTCGGTGAAAGCGGCACTGGTGAACTGGCTGCCCTGGTCGGTGTTGAAAATCTCCGGCCGGCCGTGCCTGGCCGGCGCTTCCGCTACCGCTTCAAGGCAGCACTCGACTTCCATCGTGATCGACAGCCGCCGAGCCAGAACCCGCCGGCTGAACCAGTCCACTACGGCCGCCAGATAGACGAAGCCGCGCGCCATCGGAATGCACGTGATGTCCATCGCCGATACCTGGGTTGGCCGCTCAACTGCCAGGCCGCGCAGCAGATACGGGTAGATCTTGTGTCCCGGCGCGGATTTGGACGTGTTCGGCCGGCGATACAGCGCCGCAATCTCCATGCGCCGTATCATCGTGGCCACTCGGCCCCGCCCGATCGCGACGCCCTCGCCGCGCAGCAGATCACGCAGCATCCGGCTGCCCACGAACGGATAATCGAGGTGCGGCGCGTCGATCCGCCGCATGATCGCCAGATCGGCCGCCAGCACAGGCCGAGGCTCGTAATAGAGGCCGCTGCGGCTGAGCTGCTGCAACTCCGCCTGCCGCCCCACTGGCAGCGTGTGGCCGCGGTCGATCATCGCCTGGCGCTCAGCAGGCCGGCCTTGCCGAGCGCACCGGCCAAAAAATCGCACTCCAACGTCAGCTCGCCGATACCCGGGTCAAGCTCGGGCACAAGCCTTGGCGTGCAGCACCTTCACATCCACTGC
>DATCDX010000204.1:0-4392 GCA_036510475.1 Steroidobacteraceae bacterium | reverse complement strand
AACCACATAGTCGTGGATCCCGAGCTCACCCGGGCTTCCGGCACGCGGGTGGCAGCACCGAGTCTCCCCGCCCCGCTCGACACGCAGCCCCGCATCGCGCAGCGCTGCGAGGGTTTCTCCCCGCGCCACCATGGATACCGCCCATCCGCCACGATCCAGAGCGTCGGCGATCCAGCCGCCGATGGCGCCCGCGCCCACGATCGCCACGGAAGCGGTCATGCTTTGTTATTTGTCGTGATTGTGCCGAACGGCAATGGGAAGTCCTCGGAAGCCGGTGACAAATATACCTCAACCATCTGTATTAGTTGATATATATTGCGGATGTGCTCACCTACCCCAAGGCAGCCGTGGCGGCCTCTATATGACCCCGCATCAACCGGCGGTCGCGCTGTTCGATCTCGACGGAACGCTGACCCGGCGCGACACGTTGCTGCCGTTTTTATGCGGATATCTGCGGCGGCATCCTCGTCGCATCGGGCGCCTATGGCGCCTGCCGCTCGCCTTGGCGGCGTACCTCGTACGGGACCGCGATCGCGGCAAGCTGAAATCGCGCATGATCCGTATGGTCATGCAAGGCGACAGCCGTAGCGCAATCGACGCGTGGTGCGATTCGTTTGTGTGCGCACTGAAAGGTCACGGCAGTCTAAGGGCCGGGGCGCTGGCCGTGCTGGAGGCGCATCGGGTGGCCGGCGATCACTTAGTGCTGCTGTCCGCGAGCCCTGATTTGTACGTGCCGGCCATAGGCCGATTACTGGGTTTCGAGGGCACGCTGTGCACCGAGATGCAATGGCGGGGCGACCGGCTCGACGGCGCGCTCAAAACAGCGAATCGTCGCGGGGCTGAAAAAACGCGCTGCCTGGCACAGTTGCGCGGACAGTATCTAAATCTACTCGTCATCGCTTACGGTAACAGCATCTCCGACGTGGATCATCTGCGGGCCGCGGATGGCGCGTTGCTGGTAAACGGCAGCGCCGCCGCGCGGCGCTTGGCCGCTAAATGGGCGATTCCGACGGCGAACTGGGACTAAAAGCGGGCTAAAAGCGAGCTAAAGTCCGACTAAAGGCGACACGGTGACAGTTAACGAGGACGACGCCGAAACAAATTTCGGGTTCGAGCGGTCTATTACGGGTAACAGCTGTTGTGAGAGAGCCATGCGCAAGTCATCCGCGGATTCCGACAAGATAGTCCCCTCCGACATTACGCCCCATGAGAAGTACTTATCACGGCGCGCATTGATTGCGGGGGGCGTCGGTCTGGCCGCCGCACAGAGCATCGGTGGCTTCGCCCGCAATGCCTACGCCCAATCCGCCGCCGCGCTGACCTACGTGCGCAATGCCAAATTCAGTGTCACCGAGGCACCCAACTCCTTCAAGGACATCAGCACCTACAATAACTACTACGAATTCGGCACCGGCAAATCCGACCCGTCCGAGAACGCACAGAATTTTCGCACCCGGCCGTGGAATGTCACCATTGGCGGTGAAGCCGAAGTCACCGGTACATTCAATCTGGAGGACATCCTCAAGCCCCATCCGCTCGAGGAGCGGGTGTATCGGCTGCGCTGCGTCGAGGCGTGGTCGATGGTCGTGCCCTGGATCGGATTTCCATTGGGTGATTTGATCAAGCGCTTCAAACCGACCCAGAAGGCGAAGTTCGTCGAGTTCAAGACTCTGTACGATCCGAAACAAATGCCCGGCGAGCGCTCCCCGGTGCTCGACTGGCCCTATGTCGAATCGCTGCGCATGGATGAGGCCATGCACCCGCTGACGCTCATGACGGTCGGGCTGTACGGCAAAGTGATCCCGAATCAGAACGGCGCCCCCCTGCGTTTGATCGTGCCGTGGAAATACGGCTTCAAGGGCATCAAAGCCATCGTCAGCATCAAGTTCACGGAACGCGCGTCGCGCACCACTTGGTCGATTGGCGCACCCAATGAATACGGCTACTTCGCCAACGTCAATCCGGAAGTCGATCACCCGCGCTGGAGCCAGGCGACCGAGCGCCACATCGGCGGCGGTTTGTTCGACCAGCGCCGCCCCACCCTGCCTTTCAATGGATACGGCAGCCAGGTCGCCGGCCTCTACAGCGGGATGGATCTGCGGAAATTTTTTTGATGCCGCAGGATCGATGGCTGTGGCGGATTCGTTGGCTGTTGAAGCCGATCGTGTTTCTCGCGTGCTTGATCCCGGCGCTACATATGATCGCCGGTGCGCTCAATGCATCGGGTGTGTCGAACTTCGGCGGCATTTCCCTCGGCGGCTTTGCCCTCGGCGCGGATCCCGTCAAGGTGATGCTGCACACCTGCGGCCGCTGGACTCTCAATTTCTTGATGATCACCCTGTGCATGAGCCCGCTGCGGGATTTCACCCACTCGATCGTTTGGCTGCGGTTTCGGCGCCTG
The DNA here is from genome assembly GCA_036510475.1 of Steroidobacteraceae bacterium. Taxonomy (GTDB): domain Bacteria; phylum Pseudomonadota; class Gammaproteobacteria; order Steroidobacterales; family Steroidobacteraceae; genus Bog-1198. Next base: position 1,991 of record DATCDX010000204.1, on the reverse strand, counting down.
TTCGGACTGTTCGCGTTTTTCTATGTGCTGCTGCATTTCACCGTGTATCTGCTCCTCGACCAAAGCGGCAAGCTGGGCGCCGTATGGCAGGACATCGTCAAACGGCCGTACATCACCATCGGCATGCTTGGACTGTTGTTGCTGATTCCGCTGGCGTTCACCTCGACGGCCAAGGCACAGCGCCGCTTGGGCAGGAAATGGACGCGACTGCATCGCCTGATCTACGTAGTCGCGATCCTCGGCGTCTGGCACTTCTGGTGGCAGGTGAAAAAAGACATCAGCGAGCCACGGCTATACGTCTGTGGTCTGGCGCTGCTGCTCGGCTACCGCGTGTGGATGCGGCGCAATTCCCTTGCGCGAACCGGCGCCGCGCTCCTGGCGCGATTTAGCGTTGCGCGCTTTGCAAAGACTGATGGAGCTTGAGCAACAGGGTCTCCGTCGTCTCCCAATCGATACAGGGGTCGGTGATCGACTGGCCGTACTCGAGCTTGGTGAGGTCCTTCGGGATGGACTGGTTCCCCGCCTTCAAGTGACTCTCCAGCATGAGGCCCACGATGGAGCGATTGCCGTCGATAATCTGCGCGGCGCAGTTCTCGGCCACCAACGGCTGCTGGGCGGGATCCTTGTTGGAGTTTCCGTGGCTGCAGTCCACAACGATGGTCGCCGGCAGCCCCGCCGCGGTCAGTTCGCGTTCCGCGAGGGCAATGCTCACGGCATCGTAATTGGTGCGGCCGCCGCCACCGCGCAACACGATGTGCGCATGCGGATTGCCGCGCGTACGGAATACCGCCGACTGCCCCGATTGTGTGATGCCGAGAAAATGATGCGGATGGCGCACCGACTGCAGGGCATTGATCGAGGCGGCGAGCGCGCCATCGGTGCCGTTCTTGAAGCCCACCGGCGTCGACAGGCCGCTCGCCATCTCCCGATGCGTCTGCGACTCGGTGGTGCGGGCGCCGATGGCGGTCCAGGTGATGAGTTCGGATAGATACTGCGGCATGATGGGATCGAGCGCCTCGGTGCCGGCGGGCAGTCCCAACTCGGCGACATACAACAGCAGCTCACGGGCCATGAGAATGCCCTTTTCAATCCGGAAGGAGTCGTCCAGGTCCGGATCGTTGATCAACCCTTTCCAACCCACCGTGGTACGCGGCTTCTCGAAGTACACCCGCATGATGAGCAGCAGCGTGGATTCCACCCGCGAGGCCAGATCCTTCAGGAGGTTCGCGTACTCATGGGCCGCGGCCACATCGTGAATCGAACAGGGCCCTACGACCACGAACAGGCGTGGATCGCGGCGCTCCAGAATGGCGCGCACGATTTCGCGTGATTTGAACACCGTGTCGGCAGCATGGGCCGTCAGCGGCAATCGCCGCTTGACCTCATCGGGAGTCGCCAGCACTTCGCTGGATGCGACATTGACGTTCTGCAGTTGTTCTTGAATATTCGCCACTTCGACCTACATGGACGTTCTGATGGTCCAGAGCTCCGGAAAGAATTTCAGTTCCAAGGCTTTCGTCAAATACGACACGCCTCCGGTACCGCCCGTGCCGCGCTTGTTACCGATGATGCGCTCCACCGTTTTGACGTGGGCGAATCGCCACAGCTGAAATTTGTAGTCCAGATCGACCAAACGTTCCGCCAATTCGTACAAGTCCCATTCCTTCACGGAGTTGTGGTAGACGCTGAGCCACGCCGCGGCGACCTGCTTGCTGGCCTGATATGGCAGGGAGAAATCCCGATCGATGGCCTCCGGAGGCACATCGAGGCCGCGCCGGCTCAGTAAACGCAACACCTCATCGTACAGGCTCGGCGCGCGCAGCGCGCGCTCGACCAACTCGTAATTAGCCGGATCGCCGCGAAACACCTGGATGGTGTCCGCGTTCTTGTTGCCGATCATGAATTCCAGCATCCGGTATTGGGGCGATTGAAAGCCCGAGGATTTCCCCAACGTATTGCGGAACGCCGAATAATCGTACGGAGTAATCGTC
>DATCDX010000203.1:0-3662 GCA_036510475.1 Steroidobacteraceae bacterium | reverse complement strand
CGCCGGCAGCCACGTGCGCAGCCTGAACTCGCACGGCATCGTCGCCATCAAGGATAAAGAGGTGGTGCAGGGCGACGTGGAACGGGTGATAGACGCGGCCAAGGCGGTCGCCATCCCGGCCGATCAGAAGATCCTGCACGTGCTGCCGCAGGAATACATCATCGACTCGCAGGAAGGGATCCGCGATCCCATCGGCATGTCGGGCGTGCGGCTGGAAGCGAAGGTCCACATCGTCACGGGCGCGGACAGCGCGGCGCAGAACATCGTCAAGTGCGTGCAGCGCTGCGGGCTCGCCGTCGATGACATCGTCCTGGAGCAGCTCGCCTCTAGCTACGCGGTGCTCACCGAGGATGAAAAGGACCTCGGGGTGTGCGTGGTCGATATCGGCGGCGGCACCACGGACATCGCGGTTTTCGGCGGCGGCGCGATCCGCCATACGGCGGTGATCCCCATCGCCGGCGATCAGGTGACCAACGATATCGCGGTGTCCATGCGCACGCCGACGCAGTACGCCGAGGACATCAAGATCAAGTATGCCTGCGCGCTGTCGCAGCTCGCGAATCCGGACGAGACCATCGAAGTGCCGAGCGTGGGCGACCGTCCGCCGCGGCGTCTGGCGCGCCAGACGTTGGCGGAGATCGTCGAGCCGCGCTACGAGGAATTATTTGGCCTGATCCGCGACGAGTTGCGCCGCGCCGGCTTGGAGGAGCAGGTGGCCACGGGCATCGTGCTCACCGGCGGCAGCTCCAAGATGGAAGGCGCCATTGAGCTGGCCGAGGAAGTGTTCCACATGCCGGTGCGTCTCGGCGTGCCGCAGTACGTCAGCGGCCTGACGGAGGTGGTGAGCAATCCGATTCATGCGACGGGCGTCGGGCTGCTGCTCTACGCCAAGAGCAATCTCGATGGGCCGCTTGCGCGCGAAATGCCGCTGCTGGCGGGTGGCATGAAGAATATTTTTGAGCGAATGAAGGCCTGGTTTGCGGGCAATTTCTGATTACAACCGACGAGGAGAACTGGAATGTTCGAACTGATGGACTCTTATAGTCAAAGCGCCGTCATCAAGGTGCTGGGCGTGGGCGGCGGCGGCGGAAACGCGGTCTCGCACATGGTTTCGGCGGGCCTTGAGGGCGTGGATTTCATATGCATCAACACCGATGCGCAGGCGCTGAAGCACTCCAAGGTGCGCACCGCATTGCAAATCGGCTGCAACATCACCAAGGGCTTGGGCGCCGGCGCCGACCCGGAAGTGGGCCGCCAGGCGGCGATGGAAGATCGTGACCGCATCATCGAGCTCATCGAGGGCTGCGACATGTTGTTCATCACGGCCGGCATGGGAGGCGGCACCGGCACCGGCGCGGCGCCGGTGGTCGCGCAGGTGGCCAAAGAGCTCGGCATTTTGACGGTGGCCGTGGTCACCAAGCCGTTCGAGATGGAAGGCAACAAGCGCTCGCGCGTGGCCGACCAGGGCATGCTGGAGCTGTCCAAGTATGTGGACTCCCTGATCACCATTCCGAACCAGAAGCTGCTGTCGGTACTGGGCAGCACCACCACGTTGCTGGATGCGTTCAAGGCGGCCAACACCGTGCTGCAAGGCGCGGTGCAGGGAATCGCGGAGCTGATTACGCGGCCCGGACTGATCAACGTCGACTTTGCCGACGTGCGCACCGTGATGTCCGAAACCGGCATGGCCATGATGGGATCGGGCAGTGCGGCCGGCGACGATCGCGCGCGCGAAGCGGCGGAGGCGGCGATTTCCAGTCCGCTGCTGGAGGACATCAACCTCTCGGGCGCGCAAGGTATCTTGGTCAATGTCACCGCGGGCATGGATTTGTCCATCGGTGAATTCCAGGAAGTGGGCAATGTCATCAAGCAGTTCGCCTCCGATGACGCCACGGTGGTGGTGGGCACAGTGATCGATCCGGATATGGCCAACCAGATTCGCGTTACCGTGGTGGCCACGGGTCTCGGCAAACCGGTCGCGACCGCGCGGCCGGCATCCAGTCAACTACAGGCGAGTGCGGCGGCGATCGCGCCGGTGCCGACGATGCGGGTGGTACGCCACAAATCGCCGATGGCCCCCACCGATTACGCCATGTTGGACAAGCCGACGGTGCAACGGCAGCGAGCCGTGGGCGACGGCTTAAGGGCGGACGTGGAGTCGGAGGACCTGCTGGATATCCCGGCGTTTTTACGAAGACAGGCGGATTAGCCGGCCGAAGGCCGGGGCGAGGCGCGCGAGCGCCGAGTACTTGAGCTTTGCATCAGTTGACATTCCAGGCTTTGGCGCCCGTGGGGATTGCTGTCCTCAAGGGCGCCGGTTTGGCCATGCCGATTGGGCCGCGCCGCCGTGGCCGCATCGGTGGTGGCGGCCTCGATATTTAGGCCGGAGTGCGCGTTATGGTACCTTTGCCAGCCTTAACTTAAGTTCGGCCCGCATTTAGATGTTGAATCAGAGAACACTCAAGAATTCGATCCGTGCCACGGGCGTGGGGCTGCACACGGGGAAGAAGGTCCTCATGACCCTGCGTCCGGCGTTGCCGGACACCGGCATCGTGTTTCGGCGCACGGATTTGGCCACGCCGGTGGATATCAAGGCGCACGCCGAGCAGGTGGGCGACACCACGATGGGCACCACCCTGCATGTGGGCGACGTCAAGGTGTCCACCGTCGAGCATCTGCTGTCCGCGTTGGCGGGTTTAGGGATCGACAATGCGCTGGTGGAAGTCAGCGCGGGCGAGGTGCCCATCATGGACGGCAGCGCCGGGCCGTTTGTGTTCCTATTGCAGTCGGCCGGCATCGAAGAACAAAAGGCGCCGAAGCGCTTCATCCGCATTCTCGAAAGCCTGCGGGTGGATGACGGCGACAAGTGGGCGCGCTTCGATCCCTACGACGGCTTCAAGGTGAACTTCGAGATCGAGTTCGACCATCCGACGTTCAAGAAACATTCCCAGGTCGCCTCGATGGATTTCTCGACCACCTCGTTCTTACGCGAGGTGAGCCGCGCCCGCACCTTTGGTTTCATGCGCGACTTGGAGAGCCTGCGCGCGCGCAATCTGGCGCTCGGCGGCAACATGGACAACGCCATCGTGCTCGATGACTATCGGGTGCTGAACGAAGATGGTCTGCGCTACGAAGATGAGTTCGTGAAGCACAAGATATTGGACGCCATCGGCGATTTGTACCTTCTGGGACATAGCTTGATCGGCGAGTTCAGCGGCTACAAGTCGGGACATGGATTGAACAACAAGCTGCTGCGCACGCTGATGGCTACGCAGAGCGCTTGGCAGGAAGTCACCTTCGAGAGCCTGGCGGACGCGCCGATTTCTTACGTGGCGGCAGCCGCGGCGCGGGCTTGACGGCGCTTCAATGCGGGCATGCGGATACGGAGCTCACGCGTGCTAAGCGTGCCCTATCGATCTTTGCGTTGGCGCGAGGCCGTTGCGTATTTGATCAAGGGGGTGGCGGCACCACCCGCACCCGCACGCTCAAGATGGCGGCGCCCGTGGATTCGGTGACCTGCGTGCGCAGGGAATCGGTCAAATAGCGCAGGCGCGAGGCCCATACCGCGCCCATTACGCCGATCGTCAGCCGTCCCTGCTCGATACCCGCGCTGGCGACCGCTTGGGCGAGGCGGGCGGGCAGAGCCGCGCGCACCTGCTCCA
>DATCDX010000202.1:0-5445 GCA_036510475.1 Steroidobacteraceae bacterium | reverse complement strand
CGCCGATGTATAGAAACGACAAAATCAGTTCCGAGGTGAGCCGCGGGTCCCACGCCCAATAAGTGCCCCACATCGGCCGGCCCCACAACGAACCGGTCACCAACGCCAGCAATGTGAAGGACGCCCCGATGGGCGCCGATGCCGCGGCCACCGCGTGGCCCATTTTGATACGCCAAATCAACGCAATGGCCCCGGCGACCGCCATGCTTGAGTAAGAGAGCAACGACATCCAAGCGCTCGGTGCATGCACGTAGATGATTCGAAACGCATCGCCCTGCTGATAATCCGGAGGCGCAAACACCAGACCACCGATCAAGCCCGCGCCGATGCAGACCGCCGCCGGCCCCAAAAACCACGGCCACAGCTTCGCCGCGACACCATATACATAGGGCGGAGAAGCCAGCTTATAAAACCAGGTCCACATACTTACCTTTCAATTCATCATTCGAGCGTTATGCGCAATGCAGCCGTCGCCGCAAACGGCGCCAGAGTGCATGTGAACACACACAGCGCCGCCAGAAAATACAAAGCTCCCGCCGCGCTCGTGCCGGAAAGCGCCCGATCGGTGGCTGCCGCGCCGAAGATCAACAGCGGCATGGCCAGTGGTAACACAATCAGTGACAGCAGCACGTTGCCGCGGCGCAAACCCACCGTCAGGCCGGCGCCGATCGCGCCCAACCAACTCAAGGTCAACGTACCCAAGGCCAAACTCGACATCATGATCGCAAACGCGCTGCCCGGAATGCCCAGCGCCGTACCCACCAGCGGCGACACCAGCACCAGCGCTGCACCCGTCACCAGCCAATGGGCGAAGGTTTTTGCAATCACGATAACCGTCAAACCCTGGCCGCACAGCGCCAACTGCTCCAAAGTGCCGTCGTCAGCATCACTCTTGAACAGCGAATCCAGCGACAGCAGCGACGATAACAGCGCCGCCACCCAAAGCACACCCGGCGCCACGTCTCGCAGCAGCGACAACTGCAAACTCAAGCCCAGGGGAAACAATGTAGTTACGATCAAAAAAAACACCAAAGGTTGCAACAGCTGCTCCGGCCGCCGGAAACTGAGACGCAGTTCACGGCGCACCACCAAAATCAACGCCTCCCAGGTGCCGACGTTCATTCCGCGAGTTCCAGGCGGCGCGCCTCGCCCCCTCGCAGATCCTGGTGGGCAACCACCAGCGCCATGCCTCCCTGGTCGACATGCGATTGCAGTAGTCCCGCTACCAGCAGCGCCCCGGCGGCATCGAGGTTGGCGAACGGCTCGTCCAACAGCCATAGGTTCGCATTCATGGCCAAGACGCGGGCCATGGCGACGCGGCGACGCTGACCCGCCGACAGCACGCGTGCCGGTAAATCCGCGCAGGCGGCCGCCCCCGTGCGCTCCAAGCTGGCACGTAGTTCAACGTTGTCAACGCGGCGTTTCAAGCCCACCGCAAAGCGCAGGTTTTCCAGCGCCGTCAAATCGCCCTTCAGCGCCGCCTCATGCGAGGCATAGGCCAGCACTGACTGATACTCGGTCCTGACGCTTGAAATCGACCGGCCTTGCCAGGACACCGCTCCCTGCTCTGGTCGGAGCAATCCGCAAATCACCCGCAGCAACGTGGTCTTGCCGGTGCCGTTCGGCCCGGATATATGCAGCAGCTGCCGTGGACAAAGCGTCAAGCTTACGCCCTGCAGCACATGACGCTCGCCGCGCCAGACATGCACATCCTCAACGTTGAGACCCACTGCTACCGTATTCATGGTGGCGGGAGCTTAGCGAAATCAACGACTTGAAGCCACCTATTCATGCATCGTTGGCGATTAAACCGTTTTCCTGGCACCCGGTACTCACGGTCGAGTACTTTCGTCCCCAGAGAGCCGTCACTTGTCTGCCCACGCCTTCGCAGCTCCCGCACATCTTCACCGGCTGCCCTTGGTCACTTTGTACCTGACCGATCGCTGCAATTCGCGCTGCGTGACCTGTGATTACTGGCGCCATGGCCGCGATAACATGACGCTTGCGGCGGTCACACGCTTGCTGCCCAGTCTGGCGCGGCTGCAAACCGAAATGGTGCTGCTATCGGGCGGCGAACCGCTCATTAGTCCCGAATGGACCTCGATTGCCCAGTTGTTGCGCCGGAATGGGCTCAAGGTGTGGCTGCTGACATCGGGTTTGGCGCTTGCCAAGCACGCACATCGCGCCGCCGAACTGTTTGACGCCATCACCGTATCGCTGGACGGAACGGACCCTGGGACCTACGCGGCGATCCGCGGCCTCGACGCGTTCGACAAGGTCTGCGAAGGCATTGCCGCGGCCGCAGCCCACGGTCTGGCGCCCAGTATTCGAGTCACACTGCAGCGTGCCAACTATCGGAAGCTGCCGGGATTTGTCGATCTCGCGCGCGAGTTGCACGCTCGCCAGGTTTCCTTCCTCGCGGTGGATGTCGCCAACCCGCACGCCTTTGGCCGCACCCATGACTTTACTTCCGACCTGGCATTGCGGCCGCAAGACTTGCCGGTGTTCGAGCAGCTGCTGCAGTCGATGGAGCGAGATCATGGCGAGAACTTTCGTACCGGCTTCATCGCCGAGAGTCCGCAAAAATTGCGCCGTATCCACCAATACTTCGCAGCCATCCAAGGACGAGCGCCATACCCGAAGGTTCGCTGCAACGCGCCGGAATTCTCCGTGGTTGTCGGCGCAACCGGCCGTGTGCAGCCCTGCTTTTTCATCGAAGGGCCGCCCGATGCGCAGCTTCGGAGCGTCGACGCAGAGCTTCAGGGCGGCCACGCAGAGCTTGGGGGCAGCCACGCCGTGTCCGATCTCGCACTTCCGGGCGTGCTTAACGGCGCTGCCATGCGGGCGCTGCGCACCGCGATTCGTGCCGGCGAGCGCGCCGAATGCCGGACCTGCGTGTGTTCGATGTGGCGCGATCCCGGCATCGAGACTTCACCGCACGCCATGGGACTGGCGCCGCAGGCCACGGCGTGACGAGTCTGACCGCCGCCACGCGCCAGGCCTATGAGCGTTGGGCGCCATTGTATCCGCCGGAGCCGCACAACCCGCTGATGCGGGCCGAACAGCGGGCGATGTTGCAGCACTCGCCCAACGTTGCCGGTCGACGGGTACTCGACCTCGCCTGCGGCAGCGGCCGCTATTCGATATTGCTGGAACAAGCACGGGCTGAACAGGTCGTCGCGCTGGACTTCTGTGCGCCGATGCTGCGGCAAGTGTCGGCCGCCGCGCGGGTGTGTGCCGGCATGATGCAGCTGCCGTTTGCGGATCAGGCTTTCGATGCCGTGGTATCGGGCCTCGCGCTCGGTCACGCCGCGAATGTGCGCGAGTGGATGATCGAGGTCGCCAGAGTGCTCAAGCCGGGCGGCACGTTGCTGTACTCCGATTTTCATCCTGAAGCTGCCGCCGCCGGCCTGCCACGCTCCTTCAAGGATCGGAACAATAATGCTTGGGTAGTTCCCCACTACCGCCATGACTTGCTCTCACAACGCGAAGCCGCCGCGGCCGCCCATCTCGCGATCGATGTGGTGCATGAGATCAGAGTGGGATTCGAACTTCGCGAATCCTTCGCAAACTCAGACGGATTCTACCGGCAATGGCACGGCCTGCCGCTCGTTCTGATCGTGCGTGCCCAAAAGTGACGGCGGTGGGGCCACGCCAGACCGGCCTGACCTTTATAAACGCTCAATTGAGCGACGGAGTAATTACGACGTTGCGAATCGCCGGTTCGCGAATAGCCGCGTTGGGGACAAAGCCCCAGGCCGGGGATCTTGTGATCGATGCGGGCGGCGATCGGGTGCTGCCTGGATTGATCAACGCCCACGATCATTTACAACTCAATAGCCTGCCCTGCCTTGGTTTTGGTAAACGCTACGATCACGTGCGGGATTGGATAGACGACATTCAATTGCGCCGGCGATCTGATCCCGTGTTCGAGGCCGGGATTGCCGTGGCGCGAGATGCACGTTTGTTGATCGGTGGTGTGAAGAATCTCCTAAGCGGGGTTACCACGGTGGCGCACCATGATCCCCTGTATCCGTTCTTATCCGATGCCGACTTCCCCACCCACGTCGTCGCCGAGTATGGTTGGGCGCACTCTCTATACCTCGGCGGCGAGGCACAGGTGCGCAGTTCCTACCAGCGTACTCCCGCTCATTGGCCGTGGATGATTCACGCCGCTGAGGGACTTGGCGAGGACGCAGCGAACGAATTCGAGCGATTGGACGCGCTGGGTTGCATCGGAGCGAACACCCTGCTGGTTCACGGCATCGCACTCGATCAGGCGCAGCGGATAAGAATCGATCGCGCCGCTGCAGGTCTGATCTGGTGTCCGTCGTCGAATCTGCGCCTGTTCGGCAAGACCGCCGAGGTATCCGATCTCCTGGCACAGGGGCGCCTTGCGTTGGGAACCGACTCGCGCTTGAGCGGCGCGCGCGATCTGCTGGACGAACTGCGGGTGGCCGCCGAAATCGGCGAACTCGGAGATTCAATGCTGCAATCTCTGGTCACGCGTGACAACGCAAGACTGCTGCGGCTGCCGGATCGCGGCTCCTTATTAGCCGGGTTTCGTGCTGATATCCTTTTTATTTCCGCTGGAGCGCAACTCTCCGCCATGCATCGCAGGGACGTGCGGCTCGTGCTGCGGGAGGGCTGCGCGCAATATGGAGATAAGGACTACCTACAATACTTCGCGCCGCCGGCGAACTGGGTCGAAGTGCGGGTTGACGGTAAGCCCAAGATACTGTCGAGCAAAGTAGCCGCGCTTTTATCCAACGCGGGGATGAGCGAGGTCGGCCTCGATATCTCCGGTATTGCCTGGAGGGCGGCGTGACACATCCACACCGTATCCTGCTTGTAAATCCGCAAATCACATCCCGGCGCAGCGCACGGTTTCCGCTGTCGCTGCTGGCCGTGGCAGGCGCGCTCGAACCGGCGACCCGTTGCCGTTTGATCGATGGAAATGTCGATCGTGATTACTTGTCAACGATGCGACGCACGCTGTCCGAGGAGCGTTTCGACGCCATCGGCCTGACGGTGATGGGCGGCCCGCAGGTGCAGTCCGCCATCGATGTCTCGGTGGCGGCGCGTGCCGCATGCGCCGCGACACCCATCATATGGGGCGGTTACTTTCCCACGCTGTATACCGATGCGGCCATCAACGCATCCTATGTTGACTATGCCGTGCGTGGCCCTGGCGAAGCGATCATGACGGAATTGCTGGACACCATCAGTGCCGGCGAATTACACAAACTCGGTTCGATCGGCGGACTAACCTGGAAGCGCGGCGGCGAAATCGTTCATAACCCAGAGCGCGCCATCCTGGATCATCGCTCGCAAACGTTGCTGCCGTACCACCTCCTAGGAAATCCGCGGGCCTATCTCGCCAGAACCTTCCTTGGACGGCGTACTGCGGCACACCAGGCGTCGATGGGTTGCAGATATCGGTGC
>DATCDX010000201.1:0-3114 GCA_036510475.1 Steroidobacteraceae bacterium | reverse complement strand
GTCGAGCCTTGGTGTGCTGGCCTACGCCGCCGGCCGGTGGAGTTCGGCGGAGGGCTACCCGCTGCTGCTGCTGATACGCCCCGTGCTGCTGTGGACCTGCGCTGTGCTGTTTGCCGGCGCGCTGTCCTGTGCGGCATGGGTGCGCAAGGCGCGGCTGCGGGCCGCGCTCGCCGCGCTGTGCGTCGCCTGGTTCCTCGCGACCTGCAGTATTCTGATCGCGGGGAACGCCGCACAGCCGCTGTACAGCGCCAAGGATGCCGCTGCGGCGTTGCGGCAGGCGCCCGCGGACGCGCCGATATTCTCGGTACAGTGCTACGACCAGTCGCTGGCGTTTTATTTACGGCGCGACTTGATCTTGGTCGATTATCGGGATGAATTTGATCTCGGTCTGGGTCTGGAACCCCAGCGCGGCATCGCGACGCTTAAGGAATTCGCCGCTCGCTGGCGGCCCTTGCGCGACGGCTTCGCCGTCATGCCGCCGACCACTTACCAAAAGCTTGCCGCCGCTGGCACGCCGATGCGGGAACTGGCGCGGTTTTCAGGTAGGGTACTGGTCAGCCGGCGATAAGCGTTTATTGGTTCGCGTTTGCGTCTAGGCAGAGTAAAATCAAAATCGGGTAACTATTTTCAGGAGAATCATTTGGCCAAGCCGAATTATCGACACGCGAAGAAGCAAAAAGAGGCTTCCAGAAAAGCTCGGCAAGATGCGAAGCAACAACGGCGGTCGACTGTGCCGGAGGTGCCCACGGAGCCCGTGCCCGTGAAGCCCGGTGAATAAGATGAAAGGGATGAACGAGGTGAACGGCTATGTCTCGCCCTGGATGGATCAGGATCTGTCGATCTTTCGCGATGCGGCTGCGCGGTTCGTCGAGGCCGAGATGGTGCCGAACGAAGACCAGTGGCGCAAACAGCAGCACGTGGGCAAGGAGATCTGGCGTAAGGCGGGGGAGATGGGACTGCTATGCACCGACGTCTCGGCCGAATACGGCGGCGTCGGCGGCGATTTTCGGCACGAGGTGGTGCTCTATGAAGAACTGTCGCGGCGCGGCCTGAGCGGCTTCGGTCAGGGCGTGCACAGCATTTGCGCGCACTACTTGGTGAATCATGGTACAGAGGAGCAGAAGCAGCGCTTCTTGCCGCGCATGGCCAGCGGTGAATTGATCGGCGCGATCGGCATGACCGAGCCCGCCGCCGGCTCCGACTTACAGGGCCTGAAGACGCGGGCGGTGCGCGACGGCGATCACTACGTCATCAACGGCTCGAAAATATTCATCACCAACGGTTTTCTCGCGAGCGTGATTGCGTTGGTCGTCAAGACCCAGCCCGGCGAGGGCGCCAAGGGCACCTCCATCCTCATGGTGGAAACGGAAAACCTCAAGGGCTTTCGCGTCGGGCGAATTCTCGACAAAATGGGCATGAAGTCGCAAGACACCGCCGAACTATTCTTCGAGGACGTGCACGTGCCCGCGGCCAATCTCCTCGGCGGCAGCGAGGGCCAAGGGTTCTACCAGCTCATGGGCGATCTGCCCTACGAACGGGCGATTATCGCGGTGGCCGCGGTGGCCGCCATGGAAGGCGCACTCGCCGCAACCATCGGCTACGTCAAGGAGCGCAAAGCCTTCGGCAAGACCATTGCCGAGTTTCAGAATACCAAGTTCAAGCTGGCTGAAATGGCCACCAAAACACACATCGCCCGCGTCTTCGTCGACGACTGCATCGCCAAGATCGTGGCGGGAACCTTGGATACCGTGACGGCATCCATGGCCAAGTATTGGACCACGGACACGCAACAGGAAGTGCTCGATGAGTGCGTGCAATTGCATGGCGGTTACGGCTATATGAATGAATACCTGGTGTGCCGCATGTTCGCCGACGCGCGCGTGCAGCGAATCTACGGCGGCACCAACGAAATTATGAAGGAATTGATCTCGCGCTCGCTTTGATCGCCAGCCCCGATGAGGGTTAAACGCCAATGAATGCCACTTGCTCAAAGCCGCCGGCGGCACCGGGTCGATTGATCGCCACACTGGTTGCGACCTTGTTGTTGCTCGCCGCCTGCGGCGGCACCGCCGTAGTCACCATGACGAGCACCGCGTCGCCCGATCCCTTTCTTGCTTATCGGGTGGGCCTGGTGTCCGTTCAGCTGCAGACCTTGGGCGGCAAGGCCGGACTGACGGTTCTGCCGGCGAGCACCAGCGTGGATCTGACGACGTTGGTGGATCTCAGCGAAGTGCTGGGGGCCGCGGCGGTGGCGAAGGGTAACTACACGGGCGCGATCGTTACGCTGGACTACAGCGCCGCGCAAATCGTCTACGACGACGGCAGCTTGAATGGCCTGGCCTTGACGCCGGTAGGTACTAACGGCCGGGCATTGGGTTTGGTGCGGCTGGGGGTGACTCTCGATCCCAGTCAACAATTCAGCATCACCGCAGGCCGTACCGTGCGCCTCGCGCTGGATTTCAAATTGGCCGCATCCAACGCCGTCAACCTGGCCAAACAGACTGTGACGGTCACTCCCATGATCGTCGCGAGCGACATGCCCGTCGACACCAAGCCGGTACGCATCCGCGGTCCATTGGTGAGCGTCAATGCCGCCAATAGCTCGAACCCGATGTTCACTACAGGGATCATGCCGTTCGACGGCGCGGTCAACGGCGCGGGGCAGCTGCGGATCACCTCGAGCGACGCCACCACGTACGAGATCAACGGCTTCCCGTCCATCGGCAATGTGGGTCTTGCGCAGCTCGCCGCCGTGAACAGCGGTGCGCTGACGGTGACGTACGGCACCTTGACGAGCACCGATACCGCGACCAGCACGACCACGGCCCTCGATGGCACGACAAGCAATGATGGTACGACGAGTACGGCCGCCGACGGTACGACCCTTGACGGCACGCCCACAGACGATGCGGCGAGCAGCACGAGCGTGACGGATCTGACGTTTACGGCCACGCAAGTGTTGACGGGCAGCAGCGTCCAAGGCCTGGGCTTTGACCGCTTGACGGGTATCGTCGCGGCACGCAGCGGCGCTACGCTGGCGATCGTGGACGGCACGCTGGTCAGTGCCGACGGCACGGTGGCCTTCATGCCCGGCAGCACCCTCGTCACTATCGG
>DATCDX010000200.1:0-10879 GCA_036510475.1 Steroidobacteraceae bacterium | reverse complement strand
TCGGCGCCCATCGGGGCGTCCTTCACATTGCTGGCGTTGGTGACCGGTTCGTTGTGGGGCCGGCCGATGTGGGGCACTTATTGGGCGTGGGACCCGCGGCTCACGTCGGAACTGATTCTGTTGTTTCTATACATCGGCGTGATGTCGCTGCGGTCGGCATTCGAGGATTCCGGCCGGGGTGACCGGGCGGCGGCTCTGCTGGCGCTCGTCGGGGTAGTCAATGTACCCATCATCCACTACTCAGTGCAGTGGTGGAACTCCCTGCATCAGGGCGCCACGGTTGCTAAACTAGGCAAACCGTCCATGCCGGGCAGCATGTTGTGGCCATTGCTATCGATGCTGCTGGGGTTCATGTTGTTCTACGGTGCGGTGCTGTGCATACGTCTGCGGGGCGAAGTGCTCAATCGGGAGCGGCAGGCTGCGTGGGTGCGCAGGGTGATCAACTCGTGAGCGGCGGCTTTTGGTCCATGGGTGGCTACGCACGCTTTGTTTGGCCGTGTTTCGGTTTTGCGTGTTTGGTTCTGTCGTGGAACTTGTGGGCGGCGTACCGCTATCATGCCGCGGCGCGGCGGCGTGCGGTGCGCGCGCTGGCGATGACAAAGAGGGAAAATGACTCCTAGGCGAAAACGCTTGTTCGTGGTGCTCGGGATCCTCGGGGGTGTCGCCGCATCCGTGTCGCTGGCTGTTATGGCATCCAGACAGGACATCATGTTTTACTTCGACCCCAGCCAGGTCGTCGCCGGTAAGGCACCTGCCGCCAAACGCTTCCGCATCGGCGGGATGGTGGTCAAAGGCAGCGTTTCGCGCAAGCCCGGCGATTTGGAGGTTCGCTTCGTCCTCACCGATTTCGCGCACCAGGTGCCCGTCGAATATACCGGTGTGTTGCCGGATTTGTTCCGCGAGGGCCAAGGCATCATCGCGCACGGCACCTTGAATTCCACGGGAACCTTTGTCGCCGACGAAGTGCTCGCCAAACATGATGAGAAGTACATGCCGCCCGAGGTGGCTGCATCGCTGAAACACAAGGTTGCGCTGAATCCGCCGGCAAAAGGCCCCCTCTTTAAAGGACCGAGCTCTTAAAGGGAGTTGGGAAAAACGCTATGGCACCTGAATTAGGAATTTTCGCACTCATCCTGGCGTTCGTGTCGAGCGTGTCGCAGGCGTTTTTCGGGCTCATGGGCGCCTGGAAGGCCAAGCCGGTATGGATGGCCGTGGCGCGTCCGGCGGTGACCGGGCAATTCGTGTTCGTCGCGATGGCGTTCGCCTGCTTGGTATATGCATTCGTGCACAACGATTTCTCGGTGGCGTATGTCGCGCACAACTCAAACTCGCAGCTGCCGTTATTTTATAAAGTGACGGCGCTGTGGGGCGCGCATGAGGGCTCGCTGCTGCTGTGGATCATGATTCTGTCGATCTGGAGCGTCGCGGTGGCGGCCTTCAGCCGCCAGCTGCCGCTGACTTTTTCCAGCCGCGTACTCGGGATCATGGGTCTGGTCAGCGCCGGCTTCATGTTGTTTACGCTGTGGACCTCCAATCCGTTTCAGCGCCTGATTCCCGCGTGGGGTGACGGTGCCGATTTGAATCCGATCTTGCAGGACTTCGCGCTCGCGATTCATCCGCCGATGCTGTACATGGGCTACGTGGGTTTCTCGGTTGCCTTCGCCTTCGCCTGCGCCGCGATGCTGGAGGGACGTCTCGATCAGAGCTGGGCGAAATGGACCCGGCCCTGGACTATTTTCGCGTGGATGTTCCAAACCATCGGCATCGCGCTCGGCAGTTGGTGGGCCTACTACGAATTGGGCTGGGGCGGATGGTGGTTCTGGGATCCGGTCGAGAACGCCTCCTTCATGCCCTGGTTGGTGGGGACGGCGCTGATCCACTCGCTCAGCGTCACGGAGAAGCGCGGCATATTCAAGAGCTGGACGTTGCTGCTGGCGATATTCGCTTTTTCCTTGAGCCTGGTCGGCACCTTCCTGGTGCGCTCGGGCGTGCTGGTGTCGGTGCACTCGTTCGCCACCGATCCCACCCGCGGTCTTTATATCCTTGCATTTCTGGTGTTGACGGTCGGCGGCTCGCTCACGCTGTATGCATGGCGGGCGCCGAAGCTGTACGTGCCCGGCGGCTTCGAGCTGTTTTCGCGGGAATTCTTTCTTCTGGTCAACAATGTGCTTTTGGTGGGCGTGGCGGGCCTGGTGATGTGGGGCACTCTCTCGCCCTTGGTTTATGAGTTATTGGGGATCGGCAAAATCTCCGTCGGGCCGCCGGTATTCTCGCTGATGTTCCTGGTGCCGGTGCTGCCCTTGATGGTGTTTCTCGCAATCGGCATGCATTCGGCCTGGCGCCGCGGCAAGCTCACCGTGACGGCCAAGCCTTTGTGGTGGCTGCTGGGCGTGGCTGTCCTGTTGTCGGTCGCCATCCAGGGGCTGATATTTGGGAAGTTCCACGCGGTCGGGTTGATCGGCTTCAGCTTCGGCTTCTGGGTGATATTTTCCGCACTGCTGGAGCCGCTGCGTCGCTGGCGTCAGAAACAGCGAATGACCGCCGCGTTGCTCGGTATGGTGATTGCTCACTTCGGCGTCGGCATGTTTGCAATCGGCGCCAGCGGCGTCGAAAGCTACAAGATTGAAAAGGACGTGGCGCTGAAGCCCGGTGAGAGCTTCGTCATCGCAGGTTATGACTTCCGCTTCGTCAATACGATGCAGGTGCGCGGACCGAATTACGACGCGGTGCAGGCGCTGATGGAAATCACCCGCGATGGCAAGCCGGTGGCGATCTTAAAACCACAAAAACGCCACTACTGGGTC
Organism: Steroidobacteraceae bacterium; assembly: GCA_036510475.1. Classification (GTDB taxonomy): domain Bacteria; phylum Pseudomonadota; class Gammaproteobacteria; order Steroidobacterales; family Steroidobacteraceae; genus Bog-1198. Next base: position 8,075 of record DATCDX010000200.1, on the reverse strand, counting down.
CAGCAAACCGACAACAGCCACGCCGCCATTTCGGTGAACTGGGCGCGTGACTTGTTCGTGGCCATGGGCAATCCGCTGGGAGCGGACGCCTGGAGCATGCGCATCCAGTACAAGCCGCTGGTCCGCTACATTTGGCTTGGTGCCATCGTGATGGCCATCGGCGGCCTGATCGCCGCGACCGATCGCCGCTATCGCGTCAAAGCGCCCGTGACTTCACCGGTTGCCGCTGCGGCGCCGCCGGACCCGCGCGTGCAGCTTGGGCCCGCTTGATGTGGAAATTCCTGCTGCCGTTTGCGGCGTTCGTCGGGCTCGTCGTGCTGTTTGCGTTTGGGCTGAACCCGAAGCGCGACATCCATGCCTTGCCGTCGCCGTTGATTGGTAAGCCGGCGCCGCTATTCACCCTCACCGATGTCTTGGATCCGCAGCGCACCGTCAGCAACGGGGCGCTGAAGGGCCAGGTCTATGTCTTGAACGTGTGGGGTACATGGTGTGTGTCCTGCCGCGAAGAACAGGCCTCACTGATGGCCATTTCGCGGCAGCATGTGGTGCCGATCATCGGGCTCGATTACATGGATCAGCGCGACAAGGCAAAGCAGTGGCTGGAACAACTCGGTAACCCTTATCAGGCGGTGGCATTCGATAACGACGGCCGCACCGCCATCAATTGGGGCGTCTATGGTGCGCCGGAAACCTTCTTGGTGGATGGCCATGGCCGGGTGATCTACAAATTCATCTCGCCGGTGACAACGGAAGTCTGGGAGAACGAATTTTTACCGCGGATCGACGCCGCTCGCCGGGACGCGGCGCGCCGGGACGGCGCATGAAGCGCGGCGCGCGCGGTGCGCTGCCGTTAGCTCTGTCAGCGTCGGCGTCGGCGTCAGCGTTAGCGCTAGCGTTAGCGTTCGGGTTCGCGCTGGCACTGGCGTTCGTCGGAGCGCTGGCCTGCGTGGGGTCGGCCCAAGCATTGGCGGCCACTGGCGCGACGACTGCCAATGGCGCGGCGTCTGCCGGCGGTGCCGTGGATGCGCGCGCCGCGGTCGATATCAACGGTCAACTCAAAGATCCCGCCCTGCAGTCGCGCTTCGAGCACATCACCAAGCAACTGCGTTGCGTCGTCTGTCAGAACGAGTCCATCGCGGACTCGAATGTCGAGCTTGCCGGCGATCTGCGCCGCCAGGTGCGCGAGATGCTGGTTGCCGGTAAGAGCAATGATGCGATATTCGGCTTCATGACGGACCGCTATGGCGAGTTCGTGCGCTTCAGTCCTCCTTTGGAGCCCAAGACTCTGTTGATCTGGGGCGCTCCGTTTTTCATGCTGCTGCTGGGCGGCTTCATCATTTATCGCGTCGTGCGCCAGCGTTCGCGCATGCCCCTGGACGATGAGCCCACACCTGGGCCATAAAAATCAATGAATACATTTCTCCTTGTCGCGGCCGTCATGGCTGTGATCGCCGCGGCTGTGGTCGCGGTGCCGCTGCTGCGCGAGCGCCACAGCCGCATCGTCGGAGTCGTCGCGGCCGTCATCGTGATCGGCGCGGCGGCGGGCCTTTATCCGCTATGGTCCACCTGGGATTGGCATGCGGCGGCCACGCGACCTCAAGGCACGACGGGGCCGGACGTCCTCGCCATGGTGAACAAGCTCGAGAAGCACTTGCAGGATCAGCCCCAAGATCAACGCGGCTGGCTGCTGCTCGGGCGATCGTATATTGCATTGCAGCGTTTGGACGAGGCGGTCGTTGCCTACAATCACGCCAATCATCTCGGCAAGAATGCAGAGGCCATGCTCGGGTTGGGCGAAGCCATGAGCCTACAGGCCGGCGGTCAAATTACGCCGCAGGCCTCGCAAATGTTCGAGGAGGCGTTGGAAATGGTGCCGGGCAATCCGAAGGCGCTGCTTTATGGCGGCTTCGCGGCCGCGACGCGCGGCGATCGGGCGCTGGCGCGCAGCCGCTGGCTGGCGCTGGAGAAGTTAAATCCGCCGCCCCAGGTCAAGGAAGTACTGGACGCGCGAATTGCCGCGCTAGGCGCGGACGCCGGCGCTGCGCCGACCGGGACGCCTACGCCCGCCGCCACCGGCGTTGCACCGGGGACGAACTCGTCCGGCACAGGGACGAAGCCGTCATCGGCTGTCTTACGCAAGGCGCAGGTCACCGTCAATATCAACATTGCTCCGGCATTGCGATCAAGAGTGACGAAGGAGGCTTCCCTGTTCGTATTCGCGCGTGAACCCGGCAGTCAGGGACCGCCGCTTGCCGTCAAACGTCTGACGAGCGCTGCCATCGGTACGCAAGTAGAATTGTCGCCGGCGGATTCGATGCTGCCCGGACACGCGCTGCGCGCCGGGCAGACCGTGTCCGTCACGGCGCGGCTTTCCTTCGGCGGACAGCCCACGCCTGCTGCAGGCGATTTGTACGGCGAGCTCTCCTATGATGTGGGCCGCGACAGGATGCGCAGTCTCGTGATCGATCGCATCGCCAAATAGGAATTCGATCGCAGGGATGTCAGCGTATGACGGTAACTTCGAATGAAAATCCGTTGACGGCCGAATTCGCGTCGGTGAAACCACGTGCGCCGTGGGTGCGAATCGCGGTCATCGCCGCCGTGATTGCGTTTCTGGCGCTGCTGGCATGGCGGTTGACGCAGGCCTTCGGCGTCAAGAATGCCCACACCAAGATTCCCGTGCCCACGGTGTCCGTTACCCAGGTGCGAGTCAGCAAGGTGCCGACGACGGTGAGTATCATCGGCACCATTGCGGCGCGCTACGACATGCCCATCGGGGTCGAGGGCGATGCAGGGCGCGTGGCGGCCATTTACGTGGAGGCCGGTGACCATGTGAAGCGTGGCCAGCTGTTGGCGCGGCTCAACGTGTCGGTGTTGGAACCGCAGGTCGTGAATCTTCAGGCGGCGCTGGAACAGGCACGCGCCGAAGCGGAACTTGCCGACGCGGAATATCGCCGCGCGCAGGCGGTGGGCGCATCGGGTGCCTTGTCGGCTGAAGAAACGGAGCGGCGCCGCTCGTTGGGGGTAACCGCCGCCGCCAAAGTCAAAGTAGCCGCGGCGCAGCTCGCGGAGGGCAAGGCGCGCCTGGCGCGTGCCGATGTGCGTGCGCCGGCGGACGGAATCATATTGACCCGCAACGTCGAAGTGGGACAGACGGCGACGCCGGGAGGCGAGGCCTTGTTCCGTTTGTCGGAGGGCGGTGAGGTCGAATTGCGCGGCCAAGTGGCGGAGCAGGATTTGCCGCTGCTTAAGGTGGGTCAAGCGGTCAGCGTGCGTCTGACCGGCACCAGCCATGTATACGAGGGCCATGTGCGCCTGCTGCCCGCCGTCATCGACCCGCAGACCCGGCTGGGAATGGCGCGGGTGGCGCTGACACCGGATCCGAATCTGCGGCCGGGCGCCTTCGCGCGAGCGGAGGTGACGGTGAGCAACGCCGAGCGCGTGGTGCTGCCGCAGACCGCGGTCTTGACGGACGACAAGGGCAGCTATGTCTTGATCGTCAACGCAGAGGACAAGGTCGAACGCCGCGCCGTGCATGTGACCGGCATGGTGCAAGAGGGCGTGACCATTGCGGAGGGCATCGGCGCCAAGGATGAAGTCGTATCGACCGCGGGCGCGTTCCTGCAGGTGGGCGAACGCGTCAATCCCGTGTTGAAGCCGCCCGGCAGATCATGAGAAATATATCCGCTTGGGCAATCCGCCATCCGGTGACGCCGATCGTGTTGTTCGTGGTGTTGTTTTTTCTGGGCGTAGTCGCCTTCATCCGCCTGCCGATCAATCTCGATCCGGATGTCTCCTTTCCACTGGTCTCGGTCAACATCTCACAGCCCGGCGCCGCGCCCACGGAGATGGAAACGCAGATCGCGCAAAAAGTGGAGGGCTCGATCGCGAGCATCGGCAACGTGCGCAATATCACCACCTTCATCGTCGAGGGCCAGGCCAATATCTTCATGGAGTTCAAGATCGGCACGCCGATCGATCGGGCGGTCACGGATGTGCGTGATGCGGTGGCCAAGGTCCGCAATGACCTGCCGCAGGGCATATTGGAGCCGCTGGTGACGCGTCAGGACGTCGATGGAGGCGCGTTCGCTTATTACGCCGTGACCACCACCAGTATGACGCCCGTGCAGCTCAGTTGGTTCATCGACAATACGGTGACCAAGCGCCTGCTGGCGGTTCCGGGCGTCGCCCAGGTATCACGCAGCGGCGGCGTCGACCGCGAAATCCGCGTCGCGCTCGATCCGGCGCGGCTGCAGGCGCTGGGATTGACCGCTTACGAAGTCAATGAGCAATTACGGGCATTGAATCTGGATGCCGCCGGCGGCCGCGCGCAGGTCGGCGGCGGCGAACAGGCGATTCGCATATTGGGCGGCGCGAAATCAGCGGAGGCGCTCGCGGACACCCAGGTCATCGTTCCCGGCGGCAAATCGGTGCGTCTGGGCGATATCGCCGACGTGCGCGACGGCATCGCGGAGGTGCGCAGCATCGCGCGGCTCAACGGCCGTAGCGCCACCACCTTTGGCGTATTCAAAGCCAAGGGCGCCTCGGATGTCGCGGTGGCGGCGGCGGTGCAAGCGGAACTTAACAAGATCTCGGCCGAGACGCCCTCGGTGCGCATGACCACCATATACACCACGGTGGCGCACACGCTGCGCACCTATCACTCCGCGATCAGCGCACTGATCGAAGGCTCGATACTGGCGGTGCTGGTGGTGTGGTGCTTTCTGCGCAATGTGCGCGCGACGGTGATCGCCGCGCTGGCGATTCCGTTGTCGGCTATTCCGACGTTCGCCGCCATGCAGTGGATGGGCTTCACGCTCAATCAGATCACGTTGCTCGGCCTGTCCCTGGTCGCGGGCATACTGGTGGATGATGCCATCGTCGAAATAGAAAACATCGTGCGCCACATGCGCATGGGCAAGAGCGCCTTTCGCGCGGCCATCGATGCGGCCGATGAAATCGGCCTGGCGGTGGTGGCGACCTCGTTCACCATCATCGCGGTCTTTTTGCCGGTGAGTTTCATGGGCGGCGTCAGCGGGCAGTACTTCAAGCAGTTCGGCCTGACGGTGGCCGCGGCCGTGTTCATCTCGCTCATGGTGGCGCGGCTCATCACGCCGGTGTTGGCGGCGTATGCGCTGCGCAAAGACTCCATCGCCGCGCACGATGGCGATGGTCCCATCATGACGCGCTACTTGTCGCTGCTGCAGTGGTGCGTCGCGAATCGCTGGAAGACCATTGCCGCCGGCACCGCCTTTTTCGCGCTGTCGGTGGCGTCATTGCGGATCATTCCGACCGCCTTCATACCGCCCGAGGATTTCGGCAGCTCGGAACTCGACATCGAGCTGCCGCCGGGCGGCACTTTGGACGACACCTCGCGCGTGGCCGCCGCCGCCACCGCCATCTTAAGAAAATCTCCCGTGGTGTCCAATGTCGTCGAATTCGTGGGCGGCGATGACGGCGAGATCCGCAACGCCGTCATCTACATCAGCTTGACACCGCGCACGGAGCGCAGCATCACCCAGAAGGAATGGGAGCAAAAGATGATGCCGCTGCTCAGTCAAGTGCCTGACGGCCACTTGAACTTCTCCAGCGGCGGCCGCGGGCGCGACATTCAATTGTACTTGACCGGCGACGATCCGTCCTTCGTCGAGGCCGTCGGCCGGAAGGTCCTGGCCGAAATGCGCGGCTTGAATGAAATTCGCGATGCGCGGATCAAGGGTGATTTACCCCGGCCGGAAATCGTCGTGCATCCGCGCTTGGATGTCGCGGCCGCCCTGGGCGTCAGCGTGCAAAGCATCAGCGAGACGATTCGTATCGCGACGCTCGGTGACTTGCCGCAGAACGGCGCCAAGTTTTCCTTGAGTGATCGCCAAATCCCCATCCGCGTCAGCTTGATCGAAAGCGCGCGCCGCGACCTCTCGACACTGGAGAATCTACCCGTGCCTACGGCTTCGGGCGCCAGCGTGCCGCTCAAGTCCGTGGCCTCCTTGAGCTTCGGGCAGGGACCTTCGGCGGTGCGCCGCTACAATCAAAGCCGCCGGGTGTTCCTCGAGGCGGACTTGAGCCCCGGCGTGGAACTCGGCACCGCCACCAAGGCCATCTATGCGCTGCCGACACTGAAGAACTTGCCGCCGGGCGTGCACCTGGTCGAGACCGGCGACACCGAGTTCATGAACGAGCTGTACCAGAACTTCATGTTGGCGATCGGCGCCGGCGTGCTCATGGTGTTCGCGGTGCTGGTGCTGCTGTTCGTGCGTGTTTTCCAGCCGATTACGATTCTTTCGGCGCTGCCGCTGTCCTTGGGCGGAGCGGTGCTCGCGCTGCTGCTCACCAACCATCCATTTTCGCTGCCCGTGGTGATCGGCGTCCTGATGCTCATGGGCATCGTGGCGAAGAATTCGATACTGCTGGTGGATTTCGCCATCGAGGAGATGCGCGCCGGCAAGCCGCGGCTCGAGGCGATCATGCAGGCGGGACATAAGCGTGCCCGGCCCATCGTCATGACCACGGTGGCCATGGTGGCCGGCATGTTGCCGGTGGCCATCGGCTGGGGAGGGGACAGCGATTTTCGCGGACCGATGGCGATTGCCGTGATCGGCGGCTTGATCACTTCCACTCTGCTGACGCTGGTCATCGTGCCGGCGGTGTTCACCGTGGTCGATGACGTCGAGCGCTGGGCCGCGCCGAAGGCCGGTAAATTGCTGGCTGAACCGGGCGGCGACGCGCAGCAGCCGACCTAGACCTCGGAGCAATGATATTGACCGATTCACAGGGTCTGGGGGATAAGAAGCTCGATAGCGATCCGATCCTGGAGGCCCATGAGCTCAAAGACCGCGGCCAAATCGCTCGGGCCAGGAAATTGCTGGATTGTCTGTTGGTGAAGGACGTCTAGTGTCTCGATGCCCATGCGCATCTTGGGAATCTGGCCTTTGACCAGCAGGTGCGCACCGCGCTCGATCACTACCAGCGTGGAGTGCTCATCGGAGATCTGTCCTTGGACGGGGACTTCGAGGGCGTGTTGCCGTGGGGACGCGCACACGCTCATCAATGGCGCGCCGCTCAGAATCGCTGCGAAGGATGCGGCCATTTGGGATCTGACCGGCCAATTGGAATCCGAATTTCTGGACATCGCCGAGGTTGCTAAACAACCGATGTCGCTATTGTGACCGCTAACGTGGTTGGCGCCGGATGAATAGGGCCGCGCGCATCAAAACAATTCAACTGCGCACGCAAGCGCTGGACCGCACCATCGTCCCGGTGGCGCACGGCCCTGCTCACGAGCACGGCGGGGACGAGCACGAAGATCATGAACACGACGATTACGAACATGCCTTCGCCTGGACGGAGATGGTCCGCATCGTCCTCGTGGGATTGGCCGCGGCGGCGGTATGGTTCCGCCTGTGGGAGCCTGTATCGGCCTTAAGCATTGTGGGTGTGGCAGGACTGGTGATTGGCGGCTGGCCAATCTTCAAGGAAGCCTTGGAGAATCTGATCGCGAGGCGGATGACGATGGAACTCTCCATGTCGATCGCGATCGTCGCGGCGGCTGCCATCTCGGAATTCTTTACCGCCTTGGTGATCACCCTGTTCGTACTGGTGGCCGAAGTGCTGGAAGGCATGACAGTGTCGCGGGGTCGACGTGCGATCCGTGATCTTTTGGACTTCTTGCCGCGTGCGGTCTCCGTCCGCCGCGCGGGGAGCATAGCGGAGGTCGATGCCGATACGCTGTCCGTTGGCGATGCGGTCCTGGTGAACCCCGGTGGCCGCATTCCGGTGGACGGTACCGTAATTACCGGTCATTCGTTCGTCGATCAGGCCCGCATCACCGGCGAGTCGATGCCGCTGGAAAAAATCGTGGGCGCCGTTGTCTTTGCGGGTTCCATCAACCAATCAGGTGCGCTGGGAATCCGCGCCGAACGCATCGGCCGTGATACCCGCTACGGCAAGATCATCGAGGCGGTCGAGCAAGCCGAGCGTTCACGCGCACCCGTGCAGCGCCTGGCGGGATACTTGGTCTACTTCGCGCTGGGCGCCGCGGTATTGACATACCTATTGACCCGCGATAGTCGCGCAAC
>DATCDX010000199.1:0-5405 GCA_036510475.1 Steroidobacteraceae bacterium | reverse complement strand
AGGGCTGAGCGCAGGGCTGAGCGCCTCGGTTGGCAACCGTCCCGGCTTCCTTCACGGGATGCCTTCGCGGTATGCTGCCGTCATGGGAAAGGAAGGCTCGATCATGGCGGATCCCCACTCGCTTTGCGATCTTGTCGAAGGCGCCCGACTGATGGCCCATACGGGAGCGCTGGCTCGCTACGTGAAGCTGTCCGGCACTCCCGAGGAAGCTGAAAGTCTCAACTACGTGCGGGCGCGGATGGCCGAGTATGGATATCGGACTGAGACACTGCACCATGATGCGTATATCAGCTTGCCGGGTGCGGCCTCGGTGGAGGTGGATAATCGTGTCGTGACGGCGATCACGCATTCCTTCTCGCGGTCGTCGCCGACAGGCGGTTTAGCCGGGACGCTGGTGGATGTCGGCGCGGGGGAAGATGCGGATTTCGCCAAACGCGATGTGCGCGGATGCATCTTGCTGGTGGATGGTATCGCGACACCCGGCGTGGCGTGGCGCGCCAGCCAGGCTGGGGCCGCGGGACAGCTGCATGTCAGCCCGCACGCGCATCTGCACGAGATGTGCATCTCTCCGATCTGGGGCAGTCCGACAGCGGAAAACCTGGCGTCGCTGCCCAGCACGATTGTCTGCACGATAGCCGAAGCGGAAGGCGCTGGGTTGCGTGGCAGGCTTCGGGCAGGCGAGCAGCCGCGGGTGGTGCTGCATGCCACGGTAGACACCGGATGGCGCAAGACTCCGATTCTGGTGGCGGAGCTGCCAGGCCCTGACGGGGACGAAGATGCACCATTCGTGCTGTTCAGCGGCCATCACGACACCTGGTATTTCGGCGTGATGGACAACGGCACGGCGAATGCCACCATGCTGGAGCTAGCGCGGCTTTGCGCGACGCGGCGCGACGAATGGCGGCGCGGCTTGCGGCTGTGCTTCTGGTCCGGGCACTCGCACGGGCGGTTCTCGGGGTCGAGCTGGTACGTCGACGAACATTGGGACGAGCTGGACCGGCGCTGCGTCGCGCACGTGAATGTCGACTCGCCCGGAGCCGCGGGTGCGGAGGTGCTGGCCAATACCGGAGCGATGGCAGAGTTGGCGCCGTTAGCAGCGCAGGCGCTGCTCGAGCGTGCCGGTCAAATGCATGCCGGTCGGCGGATGCCGCGTGGGGCCGATATGTCGTTCTCGGGCGTCGGCCTGCCAACCATTTTCGGTGATCTGAGCGAACCGGCGAGCAGCGCGGTGGTACCGCATAGCTGGTGGTGGCACACGCCGGAGGATTTGCTCGATAAAATCGACGAACGTATTTTGACCCGCGATGCCAAGGTCGTCATGCACGCGCTATGGCGGTTGCTGACTGATGCCGTGCTGCCGTTGGATTACGCCGAGCATGCGCGACGGCTTCTGGCCGAGCTGGGCCGACTGGAGGTGGCACTGGAAGGCCGCTTCGCGCTGGCCGGACTGATTGCGGCGGCGACCACACTGCGCACGCGTGCGGCGGCAGTCATGCAAGCCGCACCAGACGAAGTCGCAGGGGTCAATCGGGCGCTGATGCTGGTCTCGCGCGCCCTGGTGCCGATGGATTACACTGAAGGCGACCGGTTCACCCATGACCCCGCCTTGCCGCAGCCGGCATGGCCGGTCTTGCAGCCGTTGCGCGCATTGGCGGGGACCACACCGGACTCCGATGCCGTACGATTCGGGACCGTCCAGGCAACGCGCTCGCGCAACCGGGTGCTCCATGCGTTGCGCGAGGCCAACGCCGCACTGGCGGCGGTCGGGTCATGATGCGCGGCGAGTGGTCTGACGATTGAACCGCGTGCACGCAGAATCGCCGATCAGGGGCGGGCAAGGAGGCCTTCAATGTCGCGTCAAGATATCATCGAGGAAGTCGACGCCGCCAACGTGCGCCGCCACGTGGAGCACATCACGACCAACATCCCGTCCCGTCTCGCTGGTTCGCCGAATGCGCGACGGATGGCGGAGTACAGCTTGCAGATGTTGCTCGACGCCGGGGCGGATGCCAGGATCCACGAACTGCCCGGCTTGGTTAGCTTCCCCGAGAAGGCCGAGTTTCGCGTCATCGCCCCACGCGAGGTGGCCATCGAGGCGAATACGCTTGGCCACAGCGTGCCCACGCTGGCAGACGGCATCTCTGGCGAACTGATGGACGTCGCGAGCGGGTCCTTCGAGGATTACGAAGGACGCGATGCGACCGGCAAGATCACGCTTTCCGAGCTGTCGTACCACCCTGCGCGGCATGAGAAGCAGCGCATCTCGGGGCTGATGGGTGCTATCGGCTGCGTCATGATGAATTGGGGTCATCCGGAAAACACCGCCGTCCCGTTCGGCTCGGTGAAGCCCGCGTGGGGAAATCCGACCCCGGATTCGTACAAGACGGAGATGCCGACGCTTCCATGCATCGGCATCGCACGTACCGCCGGCTTGCAACTGCGGCAGATGTTGACCAGCGGTCCGGTACGGGTCTGGTTCCGCGCCAATGTCGAGAACGGCTGGCGGCCCGTGCAGATCACCGTGGGTGAGTTCAAGTCGCCCGTCACGGAGGAGTTTGTCATGGTCGGCGGCCACCAGGATTCCTGGCCCGGCCCGCAGGCGACCGACAACGCCGCCGGGAATGCCTGCCTGATGGAACTTGCCCGCGTCTTTGGGCAGCATCGCGACAGGCTGCGCCGCGGCCTCGTCTTCGGGTTCTGGACCGGGCACGAGACGGGAACGATGGTCGGCTCCTCCTGGTTTGCCGATCACGCATGGGATAGGCTGCGCCAGCACGCGGTCGCCTACGTGCAGATCGACCAGCCCGCGTGTGCCGGCACCACCGAATGGAGCACCGGCTCCAACGCGGAGTTGCGCCGTCTGCATCAAGCGGTCGAACGCGAGATGCTCGGCGGGCGTCCCATTCACTGGCACCGCGCCGCCAAGAACGGCGATTCGTCGTTCTTCGGCCTGGGCATCCCGATGATCGCGGGCGAAGGCGCCTTCACCCAGGCGGAGCTGAAGGCGACGGCGCTGGCCGGTCTGGGCTGGTGGCACCACTCGATCGATAACACGATCGACAAGCTCGACTGGGACTACATGCAGGACCATTTGCGGGTGTACGCCGGCTGGCTGTGGGAGCTGTGCACCGCGGTGATCCTCCCGTTCGAGTTCGTGGGCGTGGCCGACCAATTCATCGAGCGCCTCACCGCCTTCGGTAAGGACGGCGAGGCGATCGGCCTTGCGGGCGCGCTGCAGCGTGCACAGGATTTCCGCGCCGCCGCTGCCGCGCTCGAAACGGCGGCGGAAACCTGGCGCAAGCGGTACGCGAGCGGCGACATGAGGGATGACGCGGCAGCTGACATTCTCAACGCGTGCCTGAAGCGCCTCTCGCGCGCGCTGGTACCGCTTGCGAGTACGGCGCGCGGCACATATGGCCACGACGTTTACGGCTACACGCCACAGGGGACGATGATCCCGTCCCTCTATGATGTGCCACGCCTAGGGAAGCTCGCCGCAGACAGCGAGCCGCGCTGGATGCTGGAGACACAGCTCGTCCGCGAACGCAACCGAGTGGCGGACACGCTTGGCGACTGTCGCCTCCTAGTCGAGGACACGCTACGCCAGCTCCGCTAGGCGCCGCGGTTCACTCACGCCGCGGCGGCAGCAACCGGTTCGCCGTTCTCCGAATACGTCGCCGTGCTGTCGAAACCGCGGCGCAACGCGAGGTATTCGTCGCGGGTCAGCTTCCGCCCGGCCTCCGCCTTGACTCGCCGTCCCTCGGCGGCATCGTCGAACAGCAATTCGATGGCGAGCATTGCCATCGACTTCGCGGGGTTGACCGCCGCCAGCACATGGTCGCGCACGAAATAGCCGGGCTGGTGCGGACGGCCCTGCGTTCCACCGCTGCGTGGGTGCACGGCGGGCATGAGGAAACCCACGTCCCCTACGTCGGTGGACCCAGCCTGATGGCGGCCCACTCCCATATGCTGCAGCCCGACGACCGCGGCGCACGCATCGTACTGAAGCGTCACGAGGTTGGGGTCGGGCGTATTGGGAAGGTAACCGCCGACCGTCTCTATTTCCAGGCGCGCGCCCACGGCGAGGGCACCTGCCCGCAGACAACGGTCCACAGCGACATTCGCCTCCTGCATGGCGTCCACGGTGCGGGCCCGGATCATGGTCTCCAAGCGGACGTCGGCGGGAACCGTGCTGGTCCCGTCGCCTCCCTTGGTGATGATCGGGCTGATCCGGACCATGTCGTCCTCACGAAATCGCTCGCGCTGCGCGTCGATCGCGACGAGAGCGATCATCGCCGCTTTCAACGCGTTCACCCCGAGGTGCGGGGCACTCCCCGCATGCGCAGCGCGGCCGATGAAGCGCACACGCTTGATCAGTGAGCCGTTATGCGTATCGCCCACGCTCGCCAGACTGTCGTCGGCTCCATGCGGCGTATGCGTGATGGTGATCATGTCGATGTCATCGAACTCACCGAGCCGGATCAGCTCGGGTTTGCCCAGGATGAACTCGAGTTCGCCGCGAACGCGCCGGTCGAGCCTCTCCTCGACCATGATGCACTCCTCGGCAGGGACCGCGAACAGGACCACGTCGCCGTCAAGGTGGTCCATCACCGCCCGCAGGCCGAGCCCGGCGCCGATCATCGAGGCGACCTGAGCATTGTGCCCGCAGCAATGCGCGGCTCCCGTCGATGGATCGGCAACAGGGCTTTCGGGTACCAGCAAGCTGTCCATCTCGCCGAGAATGCCGACGGTCAGCGGGCTGGTGCGCCCCTTCATCCGCGCCTTTACGCCGGTCAGCGCCAGACCGGAGCGATATTGCAGTCCCATAGCGGCGAACTGGTCGGCGACGTAGGATGCAGTCTTGGTCTCGCGGAAGCCGATCTCGGGATGGCGCAGGACATGCGTGCTGATCTCCACGATCCGATCGGCCTGACGGTCGATCTCGGCGCAGGCAAGCGCCTTCAGCTCATCCTTCGTCATGATCTATACACTCCCTGAGCGCACCAAAGGCCGCCCCGTCAGGAAACCCCCGTCCACGGGAAGCAGCACCCCGGTAATGAAGTCGGCCGCGTCCGAGATAAGGAACGCCACGGCGTCCGCCACATCTCGCGGCCGGCCGAGTCGGCCAAGCGGGATCATGGGCAGGAAGCTCCGCTTGTAATCGGGCGCGACCCGGTGTGCCTCCACTTCGATGAGGCCAGGCGCCACCGCATTGACGCGGATGCCGTGCGGTCCCCATTCCTGTGCCATGCTTCGCGTCAGCATCACCACGCCGGCCTTGGATGCGCCGTAATGCGCGGCACCGACCCGCGCGGAGAAGGCGGCGGTGGAGGCGAGATTAACAATGGCGCCTGCACCTCCGGCCGCTATACGCAAGCGCGCGAAACGTTGCGCGCACAGGAACG
>DATCDX010000198.1:0-3555 GCA_036510475.1 Steroidobacteraceae bacterium | reverse complement strand
GTGATGGGCCGCGCGCAATTGCGCCAGGGCGGCATGGTCACCGCCAACAGCACGCTGCTGACGACGATTTACCAAACCGACCGTATGTATGTGAATTTCAGCCTCAGCGAACAACGGCTGTTGAGCCTGCAGCGCCAGCTTGGCCGCGCACTGAGCCAGGATTCGAAGACGCTGCCGCCGTTCCGTATTTTTCTGGCGGATGGATCGGAGTATCCGCAAAAGCCCCGGCTCAATTTCATCGATCCGGCGGTCGATTCGCGCACCGGCACGCTGGCGCTGCGCCTGGAAGTCGATAACCCGCAACAACTGCTGCACGCCGGTCAATTCGCGCGCGTGCAGGTGATGGCGCAACAAGACCCCAACGCCATCCTGGTGCCGCAGCGCGCCGTGCAGGATCTGCAGGGCAGTGACTACGTCTGGATCGTCGATGCCAAGGGCCGCGCACAGCAGCGCGACGTGCGCATGGGCGCGCGCGTCGGCGATGACTGGCAGGTGCAGCAGGGCCTTAACGCCGGGGACGTTGTAATCGTCGATGGCGTACAGCACGTCAAGTCCGGGTCGCAAGTAAAAATCACGCCCGCGAGCGCGGCAACCTAAGAGCGCAGCATGATCGACTACTTCATCGATCATCCGATCCTCTCGACGGTCCTCGCGATCATCATCACGATTGCCGGCGCCATATCGCTCTCCGGACTACCCGTCGCCCGCTTTCCCCAGATTACTCCGCCGACCGTCGTGGTATCGACGACCTTCCCCGGCGCCGACGCCGCCACCATCGAACAATCGATCGCGGCGCCGATCGAGCAGCAGGTCAACGGCGTGCCGCACATGATCTACATGGACTCCAAGAGCGCCAACGATGGCAGCTACAGCCTGACGGTCTCTTTCGATGTCGGCACCGCGCAGGATATTGCCGCGGTCGACGTGCAGAACCAGGTGGCCATTGCCCAGCGTCAACTGCCGCCACAGGTGCTGCAGCAGGGGATCACGGTGGCCAAGCGCCAGCCGCAGACGCTGCTGGTCGTGGCGATTCGTTCCGATGATCCGCGTTACGACTACTTGTTCCTCTCCAATTTCGCCACGCTGCATGTCTATGACGCACTGGCCCGCGTGCCTGGAGTCGGCCAAGTTGTGGTATTCGGCGCACGCGACTACGGCATGCGCATCTGGCTCGACCCGGCGAAGATGGCGCGCCTCGGCGTCACCACCCAAGACGTTACCGGTATCATCAATGAGCAGAACGTGGTTGCACCGGCCGGCACCATCGGCGCGGAGCCGGCGCCTCCCGGTCAACAGATGCAGTACATCGCATCAGTGAAGGGCCGGTTGTCGACGCCGCAGGAATATGGGGACATGGTGGTGCGTACCGGTGCCGACGGCGCCGTGGTGCACCTGAAGGACATCGCGCGCGTCGAACTTGCCGCCACCGATTATTCCAGGTCCTCGAAGCTCAATGGCGTGCCCACCGCCATCATCGGCATCTATCAGCTACCTGACGCGAATGCCCTGGAGGTGGCGCGCGGCGTTCGTCATGTCATGGCGGGACTGGCGCCGACCTTCCCGCAGGGCATTCACTATTCCATTCCTTTCGACAGCACGCAGTTCGTGTCCGAGTCCGTGCATGAAGTCGTCATGACCCTGATGGGCGCGGGTGTGCTGGTGCTGCTGGTCGTTTTCATCTTCCTGGAGAGTTGGCGCGCGACGCTGATCCCCATGGTCGCGGTGCCGGTGTCGCTGATCGGCGCCTTTAGCGCGTTCGTCGCGCTCGGCTTCTCGCTCAACACTCTGACGCTGTTCGCACTGGTACTCGCCATCGGTTTGGTGGTGGATGACGCCATCGTCGTGGTCGAAGCGGTAACCGAGATCATGGACCACCGCAAACTGCCCGCGCGCGAGGCGACCAAGGAGGCCATGAAAGAAGTCGCGGGACCGGTGATCGCAATCGCATTGGTGCTGATCTCGGTATTCGTTCCCGTGTCCTTCCTGGGCGGGTTAACCGGCCAGTTCTACCGCCAATTCGCACTGACGTTGGCAGTGTCGGTGGCCATTTCGCTGATCGTGGCGCTGACATTGACGCCGGCGCTGTGCGCCTTGCTGCTCAAGCCCACCGAGGAATCGCATTTCGGCGGCCCCCTGGGCCGCGCATTCGGCGTATTCAATCGCGTGTTCAAGCGATTCACGGCGCGCTACAGCCAGTCGGTGAGCGCCCGCATTCACCGCGGCGTGCAATCGATGGCGGTGTTTCTGCTGCTGGGCGCGGCGGCATTGTGGCTGGTGTACAGCAGACCCACCGGTTTCATGCCGGATGAGGATCAGGGATATCTGATCGGGCTGGTGACGCTGCCCCTGGGAGCCTCGATGCAGCGCACCGAAGCCGTCGCCGACGCCTTCGGCAAACAGGTGCGCGCGCAACCCGAGGTGCAGAACACCTTCGCCATCACCGGCTTGAATCTACTCACCGGTACCAACTCCGCCTACGCCGCCACGCTCTTTTTGAACTTGAAGCCCTGGGCCGATCGCGGCGGATCGCAGCACAGTGCAGCGGCGCTGGCGGCACGCCTCAACCGGATCGGCGCCGGCATCAAGGAGGCGAACGTCACGGTATTCAACCCAGCACCCATTCCGGGCATCGGCACGACGGGCGGCTTCGAGTTCATGCTGGAGGATCGCGGCGGCGGTGACCTGCAAAAATTCGCCGCTGTGATCGGCGATTTTATCGCCCGCGCAAACAAACGGCCGGAGCTGACGC
The DNA here is from genome assembly GCA_036510475.1 of Steroidobacteraceae bacterium. Lineage (GTDB taxonomy): Bacteria > Pseudomonadota > Gammaproteobacteria > Steroidobacterales > Steroidobacteraceae > Bog-1198. Next base: position 806 of record DATCDX010000198.1, on the reverse strand, counting down.
ATGTGTATACCCAGTTCAATACACGTACTCCACAAATAGAATTCGTGCTGGATCGCGAACGCGCCAAGACGCTGGGGGTCTCCATCTCCAGCATCTTCGCCAGCCTGCAGACCTTTCTGGGCGGCAGTTATGTCAACGACTTCAATCTCTTCGGCCGCACCTTCAAGGTCACCGCGCAGGCGGAAGCGAAGGCGCGCGCCGCGCCGGACTCCGTAAACGGGCTGTACGTGCGCACCGCGCGCGGCGACATGGTGCCGCTATCCACCCTGGTGACCATCAAGCGCAAGATGGGGCCGGAATACATCGAGCGCTTCGACGTGTTCCGCGCCGCGACCATCAATGGCTCGCCGGCGCCCGGCTACAGTTCGGGACAGGCGACCAAGGCCATGGAGGAGGTGGCGCGAGATCTGCCGAGCGGCTACGGCTACGACTGGACCGGCACGACCTATCAGGAAAAGATTTCCAGCGGGCAGAGCGGCGCAATCTTCGGCATGGCCATCGTGTTCGTGTTCCTGGTGCTGGCCGCTCTGTACGAGAGTTGGGCCGTGCCGTTCGCCGTGCTGTTGTGTATTCCGTTCGCCGTTCTCGGCGCCTATGGCGGCCTGGCGCTGCGTGGCATGCAGAACGATATCTACGCGCAGATCGGGCTCGTGATGCTGATCGGCCTGGCGGCCAAGAACGCCATCCTGATCGTCGAGTTCGCCAAGCTCGAGTACGAGCGCGGCACACCCTTGGTCGAAGCCTCGATCGCGGGCGCTCGCCTGCGATTGCGGCCGATTCTGATGACCTCCTTCGCCTTTATCTTC
>DATCDX010000197.1:0-3489 GCA_036510475.1 Steroidobacteraceae bacterium | reverse complement strand
ATGGCGCGGATCGCCGCGGCGGCGGGTCCGGTGGAGATCGCCATCGCCGATACCATCGGCGTCGCGGCGCCGCGCGATGTGGCCGACCTCGTCGCCAGAGTCACCGCCGCCATCAAACCACTGCCCGTGCGCGTGCACTTTCACAACACGCGCAATACGGGGCTGGCCAATGTCTGGGCCGCGGTGAACGCCGGCGCCGCGATCGTGGACGCATCGCTCGGCGGCATCGGCGGCTGTCCGTTTGCGCCGCGCGCCACCGGCAATGTGCCCACCGAAGACGTGGTTTATATGCTCGAGCGGTCGGGTTTCCACACGGGACTTGATCTCGACCGGTTGATCGGCTCGGCGCAATGGCTGGGCGAGCAAATGGGGCACGAGATTCCCGGCATGCTGAGCAGAGCGGGCAGCTTTCCGAAACGCTAGCCTGAGCTATTTCTCGCGATTGATGTAGCGGTCGAGTTCCCGATGGAAGTGCCTGACTCGCTGCTCCTGATCGGACCACAGGGGTCCGCGGAAGCCGCGTGATCTGCAGCCGCGCTGCACCGCGGAGACCAAGTCGACGTCCTGATCGAGCACCTCGCCGAGATTTGGGCGCACATCGACGGGGATCCGCTCGATGTTTGGGCGGGTCGCGCCGGTCACGTCCATGCCGCTCGGCAGACCCATCCAGCCGGGGACGGAATAGCCCGGGTCATCGACATAGCGGAACAGAGTCATATTGTCGTAGTAGAAGCGCTGCGGGTCGGTGGCGTGCGGCAGGAAGCGCATGATGAACACGCCCTCCGGATGCATGCCGATCTGCACATTGGGGAAATAACCGGTCGCCCAGCTATCGGTGAGTTGACCGTCGGTCAGTTTGTCGTAGTAGGCGAGCCCGAAGCGTTTGCCACGTGCACGCTTCGCCGCTTGTATGGCCGTGCGCACCTCCTGCGCGGTGCCGCTGAATTTTGCGGGATCGATACCGGCTTCCTGCATCATGTACTGCTGGTAGGGATCGATGGAGTTCTGATCGCCGACGCGGTGGGACTTGACGCCGATCGGCACGATCATGCGGCTGAACCCATTGGGGTACAGATCGTACTGGCTGAAATCCTCCATCACGCCCTGGGTCTGCGGATGGATGTGCGGCAAGTGGTATGTTTCATAGAAGGCGTCGATGCCGGTTTTCCAGTTCGCGCGCCACTCGCTGCGTACATGCCGCACGACGTGCATCTTGTCGATTTCGTAGTTTTCGATATAACCCGGCGGCAACCCGATCCAGTCGCGCAGCGGCGGCGCCTTGCCGTCCATGTTGATGAATATCAGTCCGCCGATGACGTCGCAGCGTACTTCGGTCAACGCGGGCCGATGCGCGATCAACCGCGGATCGAAGGTTGCCTCGTCGGTGATCTTCTGCAATTTCCCGTCGCAGCCGAATTGCCAGCCGTGAAACGCGCAGGTGAAACGCGGCACGCTGCCGCGGTCGTTCAGGCAGACGCGATTACCGCGATGCGGGCAGACATTGTAGAAGGCCTTGATCGAGCCGTCGTCCTGCCGGACCAGCATGAACTCCTCGTGGCCGATTTCGAACACCTGGTAGTCGCCGGACTCGGGCACGTCGGGAGTTACGCCGGCGAGCAACCACACGCGCGGCCAGAGCAATGCCCATTCCTGCTGCATGTAATCGGCGGAGTAGTAACGAGCCGGGTCCGGCACGTTGAGTCCGTTGTCGATGTCCGGCTGCTTCGCCTCCAGAGAATCAGGGGGCGCGCGCAGAGTCATGGGCCATTCGACCTGGTAGTTAGCCGCCATGTGTCACTCCGAGTTCGGTTGAGAAACGACCGCGCGGGCGGTCACCCGTAAGGCCCATGTTAGCACCCGCATAGTAAAATAAAAATCAGGACTGACTGTTTTTTAAAGGAGCCGAGGCGGGACCGGCAGCCTTGAGGCTGGCGTTGATTTCGCGAGGCGTCGGGTTGCGCCGTAAGGTCAGTCCGCCGTTGATTTGCAGCACCTGCCCGGTGAGAAAGCTCTCCTCGGAGGCGAGCCACAGCGCGGCGCTGGCGATATCGGCCGCTGTGCCGATACGGCCCAGCGGGTATTCCTTGAGGAATGCCTCCTGTAGCCCCGGCAGCTGCATTTCATGAGCGGTCATGGGACTTGCGGTAAGTCCCGGCGCGATGGAGTTGACGCGCACACCTTTGATGCCGAATTCATTTGCGAAACAGCGCACCAGCGCGTCGCCGGCCGACTTGGTCGCGATGTACGCGGCGTGATTGTAGAGCAAGGCGTATGCGGACGCCGACGACATCTGCACGATGGATCCGCCGCCGCCGATTGCCATCTGCGCCACCATGCTCTGCAGGAAGAAGTACACGCCTTTGATTTGCAGCGCGCACAACTTGTCGAGTTCGGGCTCTTTGACCTCGAGCAGTTTGGTCATGGGAGCCCAGCCGGTGCAGTTGACGGCGACATCCAACCTGCCTGCGCGATCGACGGCGTAGCGGGCCAAGGCGCCCATCTCCTCGGTGCGTGTAATGTCGCAGACGAAGTGATCGCCACCCAGTTCCTGGGCCAGCGCGCGCAATGGCGCTTCCCTGCGGCCGGCGACGATCACCCGCGCCCCCTCGCTCGAAAAGCGGCGCGCAATGACCTGTCCCATATTGCCGTCGCCCGCTGCGCCCAGCACGATTGCGACTTTGCCCTTGATGCGTCCCATGTGATTCCTCTTCAAGAAATGGTGTGTGGGCGTGGCCTTACGCCTTCAGACGCCGTAGCGGTTCTGCACCGTCCCATCCGTCGGCGGCGCGCTTCACGAAACGATAGAACTTGAGCAGATCCGGCCGAGGCTCATAGAGCTCGATCATATGACCGAGTTCCTTCGCGGTATCCACCATGGCGAATTCCGTGCCGGTGGCCGTGCACGCTTCGAGCGCCACCACCGCGCCCGCGGTGCGCATGGTCTCAAGCGCTTCGCTCAAGTTCGGCACGAAGTGCGCCACATGATGCACGCCGACCGCATCATGCGCATAAAGATCACGCAGTACCGAGGGCCCGTCGCCGTGCTGGGTGATGAGTTCGATCATGATGTCGCCGGCTTGACCATAGGCCGACGTGTGATCGAATGCCGCAGGCGTGCCGCGGTAGCGGCAGCTCGACAACGGGATGTGCGGGAATAGATAAAAGGGACCCCAGCCGAAATGCGCCGCGAAATCACGGGCAGCCCGTGCCGGGTCGGGAACGTGATAGGCGATCTGCACCGGCGCCATGAGGTGCCCCGTCTGCGCGGTGATGTACGTCGGTCCAATGCGAACGGTCTGGGGGGATATGAAGCCGGAAGGCAACTGCTCTCCCTCGTTGCCTTCCGGCTTCTTATCCCCCAGGCCCTTTGAACCGGTCAACATCACTAATGGGCCGAGGTACTAGGTCAGCCTGCGCAGCGGCCGTGTTCCGTCCCAGTTCGCCCCGGCCTTGCGCACCATGGCGAAAAACGCCTCCACCGCGGGCCCG
>DATCDX010000196.1:0-3925 GCA_036510475.1 Steroidobacteraceae bacterium | reverse complement strand
GGCTCGCCCATGCGGCTCGCGCAGAGTTATGCCGGCGGTTGGGAAGGACAGTCGAAGCGCGGGCTGCATACGGGCGGGCCTTGGAATTGACGCTACAGGAACCGGAAAGACGGCTTTTGCAGCGTCGCCTGCGGGAACTCGAACAGTGCTGAGCGTTGAGGTTTTGTTTTCGATTTCACTGAATTCCTTGTCGATTCAGGTCCGTGCCGGACGACTAATGGTGCGGAGACGGCATTTGCGTCACGAGAGAGACGAATCATGAAGTACCTTTGCCTGGTCTATGCTGAGGAAAAGAAACTCGAGGAGATCGAGGACGCCGAGTGCATCGCCTGTGGCGGCCACCTGCGCGCGGCCGGCCACGCCATTGCCGCGGAGGCGCTGCAACCCGTGCATATGGCGACGACGGTCCGTGTGCGCAATGGCAAGCTGTCCGTGACCGATGGTCCTTTCGCCGAAACGAAGGAGCAACTCGCCGGCTTCTATCTGATCGAGGCCGCCGATCTGAACGAGGCGATTCAGATCGCCGCGAAGATTCCGCCGGCGCGTGTCGGCAGCATCGAGGTGCGGCCGATCCGGAGCCTACAGTGAAGTATCTGTGTCTGGTTTATGACGACGAGGCAAAGCTCAATGCGCTGTCCCGAAGCGAGTGGGGCGAGCTGCGGGACGAAACTCTTGCGTACGTCGACGGCATGCGCAAGAGCGGTCACCTGGTATCCACCCATGCGCTGCAGAGCGCCCGGACCGCAGCAACCGTGCGGATTCGAAACGGCCAGCTGTCGGTGACCGACGGCCCTTTCGCCGAAACGAAGGAGCAATTGGGCGGATTCTTCCTGATCGATGCCCGGGACTTGAACGAGGCGATTCAGGTGGCATCCCAATGGCCATCGGCGCGCATCGGAAATATCGAAGTCCGTCCCGTCGAGGAAGTGCTGGGCGAGGAACGGCGTTACCGCTGAAGGAGAGTTTATGGCTGCCAATGAAGTGCTTACGCCGGCGAGTGAGCTGGCCAGTAGGAATACGGTTCGCTTCCCCAACGAGAGCCGGGAATATCGGCAGGCGCGCAACGCCCTGCTGGCAGAAGAAATCGAACTCAGACGTCACATCGAGCGCGTGGCGGAGCAGCGGCGCGCACTACCGCCGGGCGGCAACCTGCCGAAGGAATGTCGATTCGACACTGAGCACGGGCCGGTGGGTTTTGCCGAACTCTTCGGCGACAAGCAAACGCTCGCGGTGTACAGCTATATGTTCGGCCCACAGCGCGAGCAGCCGTGCCCGATGTGTACCTCGCTGCTCAGTGCGTGGGATGGCGAAGCGCACGATGTCGAGCAACGCATTGCTCTCGCGGTTATCGCGCGCTCACCGATCGAGCGGCTCATTGCCTTCAAAAAACATCGCGGCTGGCGCCACCTGAAACTTTATTCCGATATCAGCGGTGAGTTCAGCCGCGACTATCACGCGCTGACTGCGCAGGGCGGAGATGACGCCGCGCTCAACGTGTTCACTCGCCGCAACGGCACGATTCGCCATTTCTGGAGCGGCGAGATGGGTTTCGACGCGGCGGATCCCGGCCAGGATCCACGAGGCGCGCCTGACCTCATGCCGATTTGGACCATTCTCGATTCGACACCGGAAGGCCGGGGGAGCGACTGGTACCCGAAGTTGGAATACAAATAGGAAGGTAAACTTCGTAGTTTGACTTCGTATCTGCTAGAATACGGGGGGTGACTGAAGAATCGGCTGATCTTGAGAGTGCGCGCGCTTCGGCGTTGGCGGCGGAGCTGCGTATTCTGATCGGCAAGCTGAAGAGGCGGCTGCGCGAACAGGCCAATCAAGGGGATTTCACCTGGCCGCAGGCATCGGTCCTGAATCGATTGGAGCGTGACGGTCCCGCGACGGTGACCACGCTCGCGCGCATCGAAGGTGTGCGTCCGCAATCCATGGGCGCCACGGTGTCCGTCTTGGAGGCGGCTGGCCTCGTCGCGGGTGCGCCCGATCCGGCCGACGGGCGGCAAACGCTGTTGTCTGTCACGGCTGCCTGCCGGGACATGTTCGAGACCACCCGGGCCGCGCGCGAGGACTGGTTGTTCGGTGCCATTCGTACCCGACTCGCCGCGGGTGAGTTGGGTGAACTCGCGCGGGGCGTCGAACTACTCAAACGCCTGGTCGAATTGTGAGCAGCCTCGCGCTCGCCTCTCTGTATTCGTGCATGCACTAGTGGCCGGCATCTTTCGCTCGCTCGAGAACTTCAACTACCGCGTCTGGGCGGGCGGTGCGATCGTCTCCAATATCGGTACCTGGATGCAGCGCACGGCCCAGGATTGGCTCGTTCTCACCCAGTTGACGCACAAGAACGCAACCGCTGTAGGTGTGGTCATGGCGTTGCAGTTCGGTCCGCAGTTGCTGTTGTTACCTCTGACCGGTCTTGCCGCCGATCATCTCGACCGGCGCAAGCTGTTGCTTGCCACTCAGGCCGCGATGGGAGCGCTCGCATTTGGCCTCGGCATCCTCACTGTCACCGGGCTGGTCCGCTTGTGGCAGGTGTATGTGTTCGCGTTTCTACTGGGCTGCGTCGCCGCGTTCGATGCGCCGGCGCGCCAGACATTCGTCTCGGATCTGGTCGGTGAAGATCATCTGTCGAATGCCGTGGCACTGAATTCCACGTCATTCAACGCTGCGCGGATGATCGGTCCGGCGATCGCGGGCGTCCTCATCGCCTCGACGAGCACCGGTTGGGTATTCCTGATGAATGCGGCCTCATATGTCGCCGTGCTCTGGTCGCTGAGCCGTCTTCGCCTCGATGATCTTCATTTGAGCAGCGGCTTGGCCCGAACCCGAGGCAGCCTCGCGGAAGGTTTCCGCTATGTGTGGAGGCGGCCCGACATCAAAGCCGTGCTGCTGATGCTGTTTTTAATCGGCACCTTCGCACTGAATTTCGCCATTTTCATCGCCACCATGTCCGTGACAGTGTTTCATGCCGGAGCGAGCGAATATGGATTGTTGACGTCGATCATGGCAATCGGATCGGTGGCCGGCGCTCTGCTCTCTGCCAGAAGAGCGAAGCCTCACTTCGCGCTGCTGTTCAGCAGTGCGGCGATTCTGGGCTTCAGCTTCGCGCTGGCCGCGGTCATGCCCAACTCCGCGCTGTTCGGCGCTGCGCTGGTCGTCATCGGCGTGTCGGCGCAATCTTTCACCACCACGGCCAACAGCATGGTACAGGTATCGACCGAGCCTGCCATGCGGGGACGCGTGATGGCGATCTTTCTCGCCATCGCCATGGGTGGCACACCGATCGGCGCACCGATCGTCGGCTGGGTCGCCGATACCTTCGGTCCTCGTTGGGCACTTGGCGTTGGCGCGGTCTCAGGTATTGCCGCCGCGATCGTCGGGATTCACTATCTGGCGAAATACCGGCATTTGCGCGTGCACGTCGATACCGGCCGCCTGCGCTTCAGCATGGATGCGTAATCGACGAGCAATCGCGGTCATCGCGGTGATTGCGGTTATTGCGCATTGAGTTCCTTCAGCAGCGACTTCGCGCCGTACACCTTGTCGAGCGCCTCGCGGATGATCGCCGGATGCAAGGCGATCGCTCGATTATTCTGGGCGTTAAACCAGTAGCGTCCGGCGATCGAATGAATGTTGCCGTCGAACATCAGTCCGACGATTTCGCCGTCGGCATCGAGCAAGGGGCTGCCTGAGTTTCCGCCCACGATGTCATTGCTGGTCGAGATGCAAAACGGCGTGTGCATATCGAGCTGCGATTTCGCTCGCAGCCAGCTGTCCGGCATCTTGAAGGGCGGGGAACCGGTCGCGCGGTCGAACGCGCGGCCCAGATAGGTGAACGGTTCGATCGGCGTTCCGTTTTCAACCCAGCCCTGCACGGTGCCGTAGTTGAGCCGCAGCGTGAACGTTGCATCCGGGTACG
>DATCDX010000195.1:0-5395 GCA_036510475.1 Steroidobacteraceae bacterium | reverse complement strand
CCGCACTCGACTGGGGGCTTGTCTATGCCGTGGTGCCGGCGGCGGAGGTCGTGATGCGCGCCCAGGAAGTGGCGCACCGCCTGGCGACCGGGCCGTGCGCGGTTCTCGGTCAAATCCGTTCCCTGCATGCCTCGACGTTCGACAATTCGCTGCAGGAACAATTGCGGGCCGAGCGCAGTGCTCAGGAGATGACATTGGAGACCCACGACTGCGTGGAGGGCGTGCGCGCGTTCTTCGAGAAGCGTGAGCCGCATTTTTCGGAGCACTAGCCTCCGAGTACGGATCCGTGTTTCACTGCGCGAATGTCGTCGGGGGTGATGCGGCAGCAGCCGCCGATCAAACGCGCTCCCTCGGCGTACCAGATGCGCGCGTGTTCGCCGAACGGTAAGGAGTCCGCACAGCCGTTCCACTGCTTGGACGATGCGTCGTAACGCTCGCCGGAATTCGGATAGATCACGAGCGGCCGGTCCGTCCGGCCGCGCATCCGGCGCAACAGCGGCGTGATGAACTCGGGCCGCGTGCAGTTCACCCCGACGGCGGCGACCTGCGTGAATTCCTGCAATTGCGCCACGCAGTCACTTAAGTTTTCGCCCTCGCAGTTGTGCTCACCGTCCTTGCAGGAAAAACTGATCCACGCGCACAGGTCGGGGAATTCGCGCAGCAGACGCGCCAGCACCAGCGCTTCGCGCAGGCAGGGAATGGTCTCGCAGGCGAGCAGGTCGGCGCCTGATTTGGCCAATAGCTGGAGCCTCGGCCGATGAAAATCCGCGAGCGCCTGATCATCCACGGCGTAGTGGCCGCGGTATTCCGATCCATCCGCCAGCATCGCGCCGTACGGTCCGATGGACGCCGCAATCAGCGGCCGCAGGCGCGCGCTGCGGTTGGACGCGGTGGCCCAGAATTCGTCGCGAGCCGCGACGGCGAGCGCCACGGCGTCGCCCATCAGCCGCGCCGCGGCTTCCCACTCGATGCCACGCCGCGCGAATGACTCGAACGTGGCTTGATAAGTCGCCGTGGTGGCGACGTCCGCGCCGGCCGCAAAGTAATCGAGATGCACCGCGCGAATCATGCCCGGCTGTTCGATCAGGTACTTCGCCGACCACAGCGGGTCGTTGAGGTCAGCGCCGCGGCGCTCGAGCTCCGTGGCCAACGCGCCGTCAAGGACGATCAGCGGCTGCCGTGCAAGAAAATGTTCTATGGGGTTGTACATGGAAGCGGGTGGTGGTTGTACATGAAGCGGGTAACGGTACTACATGAAGCGGCCTAATTATTTTCGAGTGTTGGCTGCCACGTTGAGTGCTTTCGTACCGCTGATATGCGGGCTGCCGGCGACAAAGTAGCGCAAGCGTGCGTCGGCGGCCTTGGTAATACCGATACGCACGCTATGGCCGATGGCGCCCACGTCGTGACCGTCGCTGCCTATCCACAACGGCTTTGCGGCAAACAAGTCCAGGCCGTCATGCCGTCGATCCACTTGCAGCGCGCGGCTCAAGCGGCCGGGCCCACGCGCCAGATCGAGCGATGAGGTTTGCTTGCGTGCGCGGCGCATATGCTCGATGCCGTGCAGCGGTTGCAGCGCTCGCAACAAGACGCCCGCGCCGATGCCTTCGCCCTCACTCGACACATTGAGCAAGTAGGACGTGCCGTAACAGAGATAGACATAGGCGTGACCGAAATCGAGGAACAGAGAACGGTTGCGCGGCGTGATGCCGCGGTAGGCGTGACAAGCCGGATCATCCGGTAAGTACGCCTCGGTCTCGACAATTCGCCCCATGGCGATGCCAGCATCGGATTCGCGCACCAGAACCTTGCCGAGCAGGTAGCGGGCCAGCGCCACCGTGGCCGGCGGGACATCACTGCGCCGTAGCCGCGTGATCGGATTCCGATTGATCGTGGTGTCAAGTTCGCGCGAAGGGCCGGTTACGATGGTAATCTCCAAGAGTCAGGCAGTGGATTCTTAAGGGACGGCATTATGCTCACCGCACAGACCATCAAGAATCAGCATTCGGACATTTTCACATTTCTCCATGGCAACCTGGAAACCGGTGCGGATTACTGCCATGTGCCGGAAGAAGCCTTGCTGGAGAGCTTGGTCTACGTGAGCGACGCGGCGCAACTCGCGACCGCGCGCCTACGCAAACCGGCCATTTTAATCATTCCCGCCAAGATGATCAGCTGCGCCAGCGCCCTGGCGGATGTCGATAATTGCTGCTTTGCAGTACAAAGTATTCCTATGGCCATGGCCGTTCTGCTCAAGTATTTCGACCAGAAATGCTATCGATTCAAGCAATGGGGGGAGCGTCATCCGACGGCCGTGGTGCATACGGATGCCGCGATCGGCGAGCGGGTGTTTCTTGGTCCGTACTGCGTGATTGGGGCGCACGCCAGCGTCGGCAACGACTGCTTGATCGGGGCACACGTGGTCATCGAGAACGATGCCCGGATCGGCGAACGCACCGTGCTGCACCCGCACGTATTCATCGGCGCCGCCTGCCAGGTGGGCGATGACTGCGAGATCCATCCGCACACCAGCGTGGGCAGCGACGGCTTCGGCTACGCCGTCGATCCGGACGGCCGACCGCGAAAAATCACGCACCTGGGCAACGTGAAAATCGGAGACGGCGTCGAAATCGGCAGTAACTGCGCGATCGACCGCGCCACGCTCACGTCCACCTATATTCGATCGGGCACCAAGCTGGATAATATTTGTCATATTGCACACAACTGTGACCTGGGCGAGAACGGGTTTTTCACTGCCGGCTTCATGATGGGTGGCTCGACCAAGATCGGCCGGCAATTCGTCAGCGGCGGCAACGCCGTGGTCACCGCGCACATCACGCTCGGCGACAACGTGGTACTGGCCGGCCGATCCTCGGTGACCTGCGATGTGCCGGACGCGGGGGCCTACGGCGGGTATCCTCTGCAACCGTTGAAAGAGGCCATGCGAACCGCAGTCAGCATCGGCCACTTGAATGAAATTCGTAAGAACCTCAACCGCGTCATGAAGCATTTGCACCTACTGCACAACGTACAGGACGATATTCCCGACCCTTGAGTTCGGAATCGGGAACAACTTGCGCTTAAGAACTACGGTCCTTCCCGCGGCCGCGCCCATCGGCGCGCTGTTCGTGGCCATGATCTGCTTTCAAACCGGAGCGGCGCTCGCGAAACAGCTGTTTCCGCTGGTGGGTGCCTCGGGAGCTGCCACGCTACGGCTGGCGTTGGCGGCGCTCATGCTGCTGGCGGTGTGGCGCCCCTGGCGCGTGCGTCCCAGCCCGAGCGAGGCGCGTTCCATCCTGCTTTACGGCCTGGCGATGGGCTGGATGAACTTGTTTTTCTATTTCTCGCTGCGCTCGATACCACTCGGCATCGCGGTGGCTTTGGAATTTACCGGGCCGCTTGCGCTCGCGATGATGACATCGCGGCGTGCCATTGATTTCCTGTGGATCGTGCTGGCGGCGCTAGGTTTACTCGCGCTATTGCCTCTGGGGGCGCACGGCCAGCCGCTGGCTCTGCCCGGTGTCGCCTGCGCCCTGGCCGCCGGCGCCTGTTGGGCGTTGTATATCCTGTTCGGACAGAAGGCCGGAGTCGTGCACGGAGGTCAAACCGCCGCCCTGGGGACCCTAGTGGGCGCCATCACCATCGTGCCCATCGGAATCGCGCATGCGGGAATTCATCTGTTCTCACCGGCGGTTTTGCCGTTGGGATGCGCCGTGGCGCTGCTGTCGAGCGCGCTTCCCTATTCTCTCGAAATGTATGCGATGACGCGCATACCGACGCGAACCTTCGGCGTGCTCATGAGCTTCGATCCGGCGCTTGGCGCGCTGTCGGGGCTGTGCTTCCTCGGTGAGAGTTTGACATGGGTGCAGTGGACGGCGATCGCCTGCATCATAGCGGCGTCCGCCGGCAGTGCGACCACGGGCAGGCGCGCCTTGCAACAGGCGCTGCCCGATTAGCGCGTACGCCACCCGCTAAGGCTTAACCGATCAGCGTGATCGCCACGTACAGCACGGCGGCCCCGGCCAAGGTCATCGCGGTGGTGAGGAACTTTGGGTGCGCGTGGTAGCTCTCCGGGATCAGATCGCTGGCGCCGATGTACAAAAAGAATCCGGCGAACAACGCGAGCGCGGTGCCAAAACCCTCTCCGGGCAGCGTGAAGAAATACGTCGATGCGATACCGAGCACGGGGGCCAGCGCATCCGCTAAAAGCCAGCGAAAGGCCTGGCGCCGCTCACCGTGATTCTTGAGCACGATATTCATGGTATTGATGCCGTCGGAGAAATCATGTGTCAGCACGGCAATGGCGACGACGATGCCCACTTCATGCGAAGTTTGGAAGGCGATGCCGATGGCGATGCCGTCCAGCAGGCTATGCGTGCACAGCACGCCGGCGGCGAAACGGCCGCGCGGCGCGGAGTCGCCGTGAAACAGCAGAATTCGATCGAGTACCAGGTAGGCCAGGAAGCCCGCCGCGGTCCAGGACAGAATGACCGCGGGACTGTGAAACGTCTGGCCGAAATTGATCGCTTCAGGCAGCAAATCGAAAAACGCCACGCCGATGACCGCGCCGGCGCTGAATCCCAATATCAGATGCAATCGGTCGCGAAGCTTAAGTGCCAGCAGGCCGCCGAGAAAGGTGCTGATGAATGCCGCGACGGCGATGGCTACGAGTAACACGGCTTAATCATTCCACGCCTTGAGGACCGACAGGGTTATATTGGAGGTCACGATATCGACTTGTGGGGGACAGCGTGAGTTACGACACGTATCATAAACGCAAAATTGGCAAACACGTGCTCAAGCCCGAAACCCAGATGATGGGCTACGGGTACGATCCGAGCTTATCTGAAGGATCACTGAAGCCGCCGATATTCCTGACCTCGACGTTCGCCTTCAAGACCGCGCAGGAAGGCAAGGACTTTTTCGACTTCACTTCGGGCCGGCGCGAGCTTGGCGCCGGGCAGTCTTCCGGGCTCGTTTACTCGCGTTTCAACAATCCCAACCTCGAAGTGCTCGAGGATCGGCTGGCGTTGTGGGAGGAGGGCGAGGCGGCGGCGGTGTTCTCCAGCGGCATGTCGGCGATATCCACGGTGCTGTGGACGCATGTGCGGCCGGGCGATGTCATCCTGATGAGCCAGCCCTTGTACGGCGGCACGGAAACCCTCATCGAGAAAACACTGCCTGCCTTCGGCGTGAGCACGGTCGGCTTCAATATGGGCCACGACCGGAACGCGGTCACCGAAGCGGCCGCGCGCGCCTCAAGCCAAGCAGCCGACAACGGCGGACGTGTCTGCCTGATCATGGTCGAGACGCCCGCGAATCCCACCAACACTCTGGTCGATCTCGCGCTGATGCATGATGTCTCCGTGCAGATCGGCGCGCGGCAGAGCGGCGG
>DATCDX010000194.1:0-8154 GCA_036510475.1 Steroidobacteraceae bacterium | reverse complement strand
GCCGGCCGCGTGCAGCTGTTCAAGATATTGCTCGGTGCTGGCGCGCCGGCTGTCGACACGCAACCACATCGGTGCCGCCACATCGCTGGCCGCCAGCAATTGCGTCCATCGCACCGGCCAGTCGGCGCGCAGGCGGTCCGCCAGCCAAATCGGCGCCGCATGACGCGTGACCGGGCTGCGCGCGATATCGGCATCCAAGATCTTGCGCTCACGCAGATAGCGGCGCAGCACCGCATTGATGAGTCCGCCGGCGCGCGCGGCATCGGTGGCCTTCGCAGTCTGTACCGCCGCGTCGACCACGGCGTATTGCGGCGTTCGCTCATCCTCGAGTTCGAACAACGCCACGGACAGCAAAGCCCGCACCAAGAAATCCAGGGACTTCACGGGGGTCGACAACAGTTTTCTCAAGATCGCTTCGTGGCGGTAAAAGCCCCGCACCGCGCCGTAACTCAAGGAGCGCACCGACGGCGCGAGCTTGGGGTCCGCTGCGGCCAGAGCATCCGCCAGGGCCGCATCGAGCGTCACGCCCTCGCGCAAAATTCGCGCCACCGCGTATGCGGCGAGAGATCGCGCACTGGCGGTGCCGGTGTTCATGGCGGCGTGCGGCACGCGCCCGGCGTATCGAAGCGCACGCCCGCGAGTTTCAGTCCCTGGAGAAATTCGCCGGCCACGAGCGGCTTACGGCCGGCAAGTTGCAATCGCAGGATTCGGAGCACCCCGCGCCCGCAGACCACGTCGACGCCATCGGCAGTGGCGGCGAGCACCGTCCCCGGCGCGGCGCCCGTTGCTGCGGCGGACTCCTCACGCGGGACCGCGTCCCAGAGGCGCAATTGCGCGCCGTCTAGCCGGGTCTCCGCGATCGGCCAGGGATTGAAGGCACGCACCTGTCGCCAAATCTGCGTGACATCTTGTTGCCAATCGATCAGCGCCTCGGCCTTGACGATCTTCGCGGCGTAGGTCACGCCCGCGGTTGGCTGCGGTACTTCACGAGCGAGACCGGCGTAAAGGGCAGTCAGGGCTTCGCCTATGAGTTCCGCACCGAGAGCGGCGAGGCGATCGTGCAGGCTCCCCGCAGTGTCTCGCGCGCCGACGGCGGTGCTGCGGGCCATCAGCATCGGGCCGGTATCAAGACCCTCCTCCATGCGCATGATGGTGACGCCCGACCTTGGGTCTCCGGCCAGCAACGCGCGCTGAATCGGCGCCGCGCCACGCCATCGCGGCAGCAGCGAGGCATGGATATTGATGCAGCCCAACTTGGGAATGGCGAGCGCGGCGGCCGGCAGAATCAAACCATAGGCGACCACCACCAGCGCATCGAGCTTTAGCCTTCGCAAAATCTCCACGGCCGCGGCGTCCTTGAAGCTTAAGGGTTGGTGCACGGTGAGCCCAAGCTCTGCGGCACGCCGCTTGACGGGACTGGCTTTAAGCGTCTGGCCGCGGCCGGCGGGGCGGTCCGGCTGGGTGAACACTGCGCATATTCGATGGTTAGCCGCCAGCGCATCGAGTGCGGGAACAGCGAATTCCGGCGTGCCGGCGAAGCCCAGCCGCAGCGGGGAGGGATCGATGCTCAAGACTTAAAGAGCCGGCGCGGAAGCGCTCAGAATCGGCTTCCCGTAGCGTTGCCGACGCTCCTTGGCGAGGCGGCGGCGAATCAGCTGGCGCTTGAGCTCAGAGAGGTAGTCGACGAATAGCTTGCCTTCGAGATGATCCATCTCGTGCTGGATGCAGACGGCGAGCAGCCCATCCGCATCCATTTCGAACTCTTGTGCGTCACGGCCCTGCGCGCGCACGCGAATGTGTGTGGCACGCTCGACCTTGTCGTAGATCCCGGGCAGCGACAGACAGCCCTCCTCGCCGGGACCGCGACCTTCCTGCCTGAGCAGCTGCGGATTGACGAACACCAGCGGTTGGTCTCGCGTCTCGCTCACGTCGAGCACGATCACGCGCCGCTGCACATCGACCTGGTTGGCCGCAAGACCAACACCCTTGGCTGAGTACATGGTGAAGAGCATGTCATCGATCAATTGACGCACTGCATCATCAACCACCGGCACCGGTTCCGCCTTCTGCCGCAGTCTGGGATCGGGATACTCGAGAATTACGAGCTTTGTCATGAGAGTTATGAGAGCAATATCGTGTTTTTGGCTTGAGAATGTTGCTAAAGTTCCGCCGCTGCTTAACTTAACGCCTCTTTTGGCAGCGCGCAGGGCGTTGGCAAACGGCAAAAACGGGCAATACATCCGAAGTCTTTGGCGGCAAGTCGGCAGTATACCAGTCAGCTCGCGGACCATAAGCTGACTCTAAGGGAGCGAAACGAATGCAAGGTCATCAGTTAATTGCCCTATGTCTGACGGTGGCGGCGGTCGCCGGATGTCGTTCTGAGCGGCCCATGCCGGCGCAGGTGCCGGTGGCAACGCCCGAAACCACGCTGCAAGGCACCCCGGTGGGTGACGAACGCACGGCGATGGAAGCGGCGATTGACGCCGGCCCGTCCACAGCGACGCCCACCTCCGAGCCGTCCACGGGCGGGATGGTGCTCAACCCCAATGCGCCGGACAGTTACGTCGTGAAACGCGGCGATACTTTATGGGGCATCGCCAAAGTCTTTTTGCGCGATCCCTGGTACTGGCCGGAGATCTGGCAGGTCAATCCGCAAATTCACAATCCGCATCTGATCTACCCGGGA
Source organism: Steroidobacteraceae bacterium (assembly GCA_036510475.1). Taxonomy (GTDB): domain Bacteria; phylum Pseudomonadota; class Gammaproteobacteria; order Steroidobacterales; family Steroidobacteraceae; genus Bog-1198. The sequence goes on along the minus strand of DATCDX010000194.1, from coordinate 5,468 downwards.
GACTCACTGCGTTTGGTCTATGTGCAAGGTCAGCCCAAACTCATGTTGCAGCGCGGTGACTCCGCGAAAGTAGAGCCGCGCGTGCGCAGTCAGCCGCTCGAGGCAGCCGTCACCACCATCCCCTACGAAACCGTTGCGGCCTTCATGTCCAAGCCGACGGTGCTCTCGCAGGAACAGATCAAGGATGCGCCGTATATTCTGGCGAACCGCGACATGCATGTGGTCATGGCCAGCGGCGATATCGTGTACGCGCGAGGATTCACCGGCCCCGTTGAAATCGGCACGCACTACAACGTGGTGCGCATCGGCGACGCGCTGCGCGACCCGGATGACAATCGCATCGTCGGCTACGATGGTATCTACACCGGCTCGGGGCATATTACCCGTGTCGGCGATCCCGCCACGCTGATCATGACCGAGTCGGCTCGGGAAACCGAGGCCGGGGATAAATTGATCGTCGGCGGCATCGACGTGCCGTTGGATTTCATCCCGAGTCCGCCCAAAAATCAGATCAGTGGCCGCATCATCGCGGTATCGGACGGTGTGACCGTCATCGGCCAGTACGAGGTCGTGGTCATCAATCGCGGCGCCGCGGACGGCCTCGCACCCGGCAATGTCCTGGCCGTGTACCAGGCGGGCCAGGTGGTTCCCGATAATGAGAGCAAGGGTTTTTTGAACGGCATGACGCGCATCGGCGCCACGCGCGTGCGGCTCCCGGATGAGCGCAGCGGTACGTTCATGGTATTCAAGACCTTTGATCGCATAAGCTATGGTCTGATCATGGAAGCGACCAACATCATTCGCGTCACGGATCGAGTCGAAAACCCGTAATTGACGGACGCGTCGGCGCGCTCGCGGCGCGGGCGCAAATCTCCACATTGTGGCCAGCATCGGACACGGCGCCTGGGGGGCGCCTGCGCGATAATTCGCGCGATGTCCATGACCGAAGAAGGTCTTGCTTGGGTGACGCTGACGCGCGCGCCCGCGCTCGACACATCGATTCTGTCGCGGGCGCTCGATCTCCTAGGAAGCGCATCCGGCGTTGTCGCGGCTTCCGACAGGTCGCGCGAAGATGCGGGAATGCGGGCGGCGACCCGCGAATTTCTATCGAGTAGCGCCGCCGCGCCGCGCGCGCGGGAGCGCGAGTGGTTGGTGCATCCGCGCCACGAAGTCGTGCCCTTCACGGACCCGCGTTATCCGGCCCTATTGCGTACCACCGCGGGGTGCCCGGTCGCGCTGTATGTCGACGGCAACGTCGAGATCTTGAATGACCCGCAGCTGGCCGTGGTGGGCAGCCGCAACCCCAGCCGCGGCGGCCGCGACACGGCGTTCGATTTCTCGGAGGGTCTCGCGGCCCGCGGGCTCGCCATCACCAGCGGGCTTGCCGAGGGGATCGACAGCGCTGCGCACCGGGGCGCGCTGGCGGCGCAAGGCATTACTCTCGCCGTCTTCGGCTGTGGGGCCGATGTCGTCTATCCGCAGTGCAACCGCCGTTTGAGCGAGGAAATCCGTCAACAGGGCGCCCTGGTCAGTGAGTTTCCCTTAGGGTCGCCTCCTCGCCGCGCGAATTTCCCACAGCGCAATCGGCTGATCGCGGCATTGAGCCTGGGTACTTTGGTGGTCGAGGCCGCGCGTCGCAGCGGTTCCCTGATAACGGCGCGGCTGGCGGGGGACTTTGGCCGCGAGTTGTTCGCCATACCCGGTTCGATCCACAATCCGATGAGCCGCGGCTGCCACGAACTGATCCGGCAGGGCGCTAAATTGACCGAAACCGTGGATGACATATTGAGCGAATTGAACTTTTCGGCCTTTTTTTCCGAGCAGTCGAGTGGCGCCCGCGGGCCCGTTTCAGCCGCTGCGCGCGAGCTGGGCATGGACAAGGATCACAAAATCTTGTTAGATGCGCTCGGCTTTGATCCTGCGGACCTCGATATGTTGGTCGTTCGTACCGGATTCAAAGCAGAAGCCGTGTCCTCGATGATGCTGATCCTCGAGCTCGAAGGCCACGTTCAGGCCGCCCCCGGGGGCCGCTACTCCCGAGTCGTTAGGAGCCGGAGGTGAAAGATAACGTTCTCGATCTACTTATCTATCTATTCGAGAATTACATGAGCACCGACGACGAGCCGCGGCCCGATCGGAACATCTTGAAACTCGAATTGGACAAGGCTGGATTTGCGGAACCGGACATCGAGCGGGCGCTGGAATGGCTCGACGGCCTGTCAGGCGAACAGCTAGGCAAGGTCGCCGAGGCCACCGCGAGGGCGGTGCGCGTATTCAGCAGCCAGGAGTCGCAACGGCTGGACACCGACGTGCGCGGCTACCTGATGTACCTGGAAAACGTACGAATCCTCTCCAGCACTCAGCGGGAGCTCGTCATCGACCGTCTGATGGCGCTCGAAGCCGATGAAATCGACATCGATCAGGTGAAATGGGTGGTGCTGATGGTGTTATTCAGCCAGCCCGGTCAAGAATCCGCTTACGCGCAGATGGAAGACTTGGTCTTCGAAGAGCGCTCTGACGCTCTGCATTAGACGATCTTGAGCAGCAACCTCGTTATCGTGGAATCGCCTGCCAAGGCGAAGACCATCAAGAAATATCTCGGCAAGGACTTTGAGGTCCTGGCCTCTTACGGCCACGTCCGCGACCTCGTGCCGAAGGAAGGCGCCGTCGACCCGGCGCATCACTTCGCCATGAAGTACCAGATCGTCGAACGCAACCAGAAACACATCGACGCCATTTCGCGCGCCCTCAAGAAGGCCAAGTCCTTGTTCCTCGCGACTGACCCCGACCGCGAGGGAGAAGCCATTTCATGGCACCTGTACGAGCTCCTCAAAGCTCAAGGGGACCTTGTGGACAAGGCGGTACAGCGCGTCGTTTTTTATGAAATCACCAAGAACGCGGTGCGCGAGGCGATGGCGAGCCCGCGTGAGCTGTCCGTCGATCTGGTGAACGCGCAACAGGCGCGGCGGGCACTGGATTTCCTGGTGGGATTCAACTTGTCGCCGCTGCTGTGGAAGAAAGTGCGTCCGGGCCTGTCGGCGGGCCGGGTGCAGAGTCCGGCGCTGCGCATGATCTGCGAGCGTGAGGACGAAATCGCGGCTTTCGTGGCGCGGGAATATTGGTCCATCGATGCTGAGCTGGAACATTCGAACCAGAAGTTCCCGGGCAAGCTGGTGGAATACCAGGGCACCAAGGTGGAGCAGTTCAGCTTTACCACGGAGCAATCGGCGCGCGACGTCGAGCGCACGTTGCTGGGCGCGGCCAAGGGTGAACTGACTGTATTGACGGTGGATCGCAAGCAGCGCCGGCGCAACCCCGCGCCGCCGTTTACGACGTCGACCTTGCAGCAGGAAGCCGCCCGCAAACTGAGCTTCAGCGCGCAGAAGACCATGCGCGTGGCGCAGCAGTTGTACGAAGGCGTGGACATCGGCGAAGGCCAGGTGGGCCTCATTACTTACATGCGCACGGATTCGTTGAATCTGGCGCAGGAAGCCATCGGCGAGATTCGAGACGTGGTGGTGCAGCTGTATGGCAAGGAGGGCCTGGCGGAGGAGCCGCGCATCTATCGCACGAAATCGAAGAATGCGCAGGAGGCGCATGAGGCGATCCGTCCCACCGCCGCGAGCATCTTGCCGGCGGACATCGAGAAGAAACTCGAATCCGATCAATTCCGTTTGTACTCGCTGATTTGGAAACGCACGGTGGCCTGTCAAATGGCGCCGGCGGTATTCGACACGGTGACGGTGGAAATGCTCGCCGGGGAAGAAGGCGCGAAGCGCACGGTGCTGCGCGCGAACGGCTCGACCTTGGTGAAACCCGGTTACATCTCGGTGTATCAGGAGGGCATGGACGATGTCGTGCAGGACGACTCGGACCATGTGCTGCCGCCGATGAAGGAGGGCGACCGCGTCAAATTGACCGGGCTGCTTCCGACGCAGCACTTCACCGAGCCGCCGCCAAGATTCTCCGAGGCGTCGCTGGTGAAGGCACTGGAGGAGTACGGCATCGGCCGGCCGTCGACGTACGCGTCGATCATTTCCACTTTGCGCGACCGGCAGTACGTGGATATCGAAAGCCGGCGTTTCACGGCGACGGATATCGGCAAGATCGTCAGCCGTTTTTTGACGCAGTACTTCACGACCTATGTGGACTACGATTTCACCGCCAAGATGGAAGATTCGCTGGACGCGGTGGCGAACGGTGACCAGGAATGGGTGCCGTTGCTGGAGAAATTCTGGAAGCCCTTCATCGATCTGGTGAAACACACGGAAACTTCGGTCAGCCGTGAGGAAGTCGCGCAGGCCCGTGAATTGGGCAAGGACCCGGTGAGCGGCAAGCCCATGACGGTGCGCATGGGCCGCTTCGGTCCCTTCGTGCAAATCGGCACCAAGGATGATGCGGACAAGCCGCGCTTCGCGGGCTTAAGGCCGGGTCAGAAGATGGACGCCATCACGCACGCCGAAGCCATGGAGCTGTTTAAATTGCCGCGCAAGCTCGGCACCACGGCGACGGGCGAGGAGATTACGACCAACGTCGGCCGCTTCGGTCCCTATGTGAAGTACGGCGCGAAGTATGTATCGCTCAAGACCGACGATCCGTACGAGATCACGCCGGAACGCGCGCTCGAAGTCATCAAGGAGAAGGAAATTGCGGATGCCAATCGCCTGATCCTGGACTTCCCCGACGCCGGCATTCAGGTGCTGAACGGACGTTACGGACCCTACATCACCGACAAGTCGCGCAATGCGAAGATACCCAAGGACAGGGATCCCAAGAGCCTGACCCTGACCGAGTGCCAGACGATGCTGGCGGCCGCCCCTATCCGCACCTTCGGCAAATGGGGCCGTAAGAATGCAAAAACCGGCAAGGCTGCGGGTGCGCCCAAGGGTACGGCGGCGCCGAAGGGCGCGGGTGGCACGCCCAAGGGCACGGTTGCGCCCAAGGGGACACCTGCGGACGGTGCGCCGGCACGGTTGGCCGCCAAGGGCGCGAAGGCGCCGGCCAATAAGACGGCGTCCGTGAAAGCGAAGAAATCAAAGGCTAAGAAGAGTCCCGCCAAAAAGAAGCCGTAAACCTTCATGGATGCATCCGCGGTCAAAGGCTACCTGAACGACTTACACGATCGCATCACCGTAGCGGTCGAGAATATCGATTCGTCGCGGTTTCGCTGTGATTCTTGGGCAAGACCCGAAGGCGGCGGCGGCGAAAGCCGCGTTCTCAGCGACGGCGCCGTGTTGGAGCGAGCGGGAGTGTCGTTCTCGCATGTGTACGGCGATAAGCTGCCGCCGTCCGCATCCAACCAACGCCCGGAAATAGCCGGCGCGCCGTTCGAGGCCATGGGCCTGTCGCTGGTGTTTCATCCGCGCAATCCCTACGCGCCCACGACCCATTGCAATGTCCGGTTTCTGGTGGCGACGCCCAGCGCCGGGCCGCCGACTTGGTGGTTCGGCGGCGGCTTCGATCTCACG
>DATCDX010000193.1:0-10147 GCA_036510475.1 Steroidobacteraceae bacterium | reverse complement strand
AGTTCAGCGCCCAGTGTTTCCTCCAGGCGCTGGATTCGCGTACTGACAGTCGATTGCGTCACGTGCAATCGCTGCGCCGCGTCGACGAAACTGCCGGTCGCGATCACCACGAGAAACGTACGGGCGAGTTCGGTATCCACGGTGGCCGCGAGACGTTACGCCGCCGCGCGCTTCGCCGGAGCCTCCTCGAGCGCCCGCACGAGTACGTCGTCGATTTTCTCCGCCCAGACAAACTCGAGCTTCGCACGCACGCTCTCTGGGATGTCCTCAAGATCGCGTCGATTGCGCGCCGGCAGGATGACGGTATGAATGCCGGCACGCGCCGCGGCCACGCACTTTTCCTTGATGCCCCCGACCGGCATCACCACGCCCCGCAGGCTGATTTCCCCGGTCATGGCCACATCGGAGCGCACGGTGCGCTGTAACAGCAGCGAAGCCAGCGAGGTGGCGATGGCCACCCCTGCGCTCGGACCGTCCTTGGGAATGGCGCCCGCCGGGACATGAATGTGCAGGTCGCAATCATTCAGCGCCGCAGGATCAATGCCTAAGCGATCCGCGCGCGATTTGATCAAAGTGACAGCCGCCTGTGCGCTCTCCTTCATGACTTCCCCGAGCTGTCCCGTGAGAATCAGCTTGCCGCTGCCGCGCACGCGGCTCGACTCGATGAAGAGGATGTCGCCTCCCGCCGCCGTCCATGCCAAGCCGGTAGCCACGCCCGGAATGCTGGTGCGCAGGGCCACGTCGCTTTCAAAGCGCGCAGCGCCCAAGATTTGGGCCACCTCGTCGGCACCGATTGGGACGCTCTGTGCTTTGCCGGACGCTATGGTGACGGCCGCATTACGCAGCAGGGCGCCGATCTGCCGCTCCAAGCTGCGTACGCCGGCCTCGCGGGTGTAATCCACGATGACGCGACGCAGTGCCTCGTCGGAGACCTGCACCTGGTCGGCGGTTAAGCCGTTGGCCCGCAGCTGCCGTTGTAACAGGTAGCGCCTGGCGATCTGCAGCTTTTCTTCCTCGGTGTAACCGGTGAGTTCGATGACTTCCATGCGATCGCGCAGCGGTGCCGGTATGGCATCCAGCACGTTGGCGGTACCGATGAACAATACCTTCGACAAGTCGAAGGGCACCGCGAGGTAGTTGTCACGGAAGGTATTGTTCTGTTCCGGATCGAGGACTTCGAGCAGCGCCGAGAAGGGGTCGCCCTGATAACTGGCCGAAAGCTTGTCGACCTCGTCGAGCATGAGCACCGGATTGCGGCGGCCGGCCTTGCGCATGGCCTGGGCGATGTTGCCCGGCAATGAGCCGATGTACGTGCGACGGTGACCGCGAATTTCCGCCTCATCGTGCACGCCGCCCAAGCTCACACGCCCGAATTTCAAGCCCACCGCCTTGGCGATGCTCTGGCCGAGCGACGTCTTGCCCACACCCGGCGGTCCGACGAAGCAGAGGATCGGACTGCGGCCTTCGGGATTGAGCTTGCGAACCGCAAGGAATTCCAGTATCCGGCGTTTGACCTTCTCCAGCCCGTAGTGATCTTCATCGAGTATCGAGCGCGCCTTCTCGATGTCGACTTGCTCGGGATCGAGCTTGGCCCATGGCATCGCCAGCAGCCAGTCGAGATAGGTTCTGGTCATGGAGTATTCGGCGGCCGAATCCGGCATCCGCTCCAACCGCGCCAATTCGCGCTGCGCCTGCTCCGCGACTTCGGGTGGCATGCCGGCATCATTGACCGCTTTCTTCAGATCCGTCAGTTCGGCGGCGGTGCCATCGGTTTCACCGAGTTCTTTTTGAATCTGGCGCAACCGTTCGCGCAACACGGCTTCTTTTTGCCGCTCATCGAATGCCCCGCGAGTCCGCTCGTCGATTTGCCGCGACACCTTCAAGACCTCGATTCGTCGGCCGAGGAGGGTGAGCACTTGATCGAGCCGCGACTTCAAGTCGAACGTGGCCAAGATTTCCTGTTTGTCCGGGACCTTCAAATCCATGAAGCTCGCCACCATGTCGGCGAGCGCCGGGATGGACTCGATGCTGCCGATGGCGTTGGCGAGTTCCGCCGGCACCTGTGGCAGCAGCCGCACCGCCTCCAGTGCCTTGTCGCGCAAGTTGATGCCGCGTGCTTCGATCTCGCGATCGAGCGTCGTGGAATCCTTATGAGCCTCTATCCGGGCGACTACGAAGGGCTCGCGGCTGACGTAATCCAACACCGTAAATCGTTCTTCGCCCTGAACGATCAAATGGTGCGCGCCGTCCGGCGCAGTTATGAAGCGCACGATGGTCGCGATGGTACCGACTCGATGCAAATCGTCAGGCCCTGGTTCTTCGACGCTCGCGTCAGTCTGCAGCAGCAGGCCCACGCGGCGTTGGGTGCGCACCGCTTCCTGAGCCGCCGCCAACGATAGGCCGCCGCCGATGGCGATCGGCAGCACGACGCCGGGGAACAATACCGTGTTGCGCACCGGCAGAATGATCAGTACGTCTTCCGCAGGGCTGGTTTGCGGCCGAGTCTCAGCAGCGTTCATGACGCCTCCTTGGTAAGCCGCAGGTATAGACAGCCGCGGTCGAGCCGACGCTCCACCAGCGCGTAGTGCCCGGTCGGCAGATCGATCCTGCGGCGCATCCGGCCATAGGGAATTTCCAAGCGCATGACACGCATGCGGGCGCTCATCGGCGGCGGCACGGTGGTTTCGATCTGCAAGCCGGTCGGCGTTATTTGCACGGTGACCTCTTCCGCGTGCGCGCCGGGCAGTGCCACCACGACCCGTAGCTCTGAACCGTCCGCGAAAATATCCGCCGGCGGCTCCCACACGGGATGGGTCGAGGGAACGGCAAGCAACTCGAAAAAATGCCTATGCTTGCGCTCGGCTTCATCGAGAAGCGCACAGGCCTCCGCCCACATCCAAGACTTTCTGCGATAGGTATCCATTGACTTCAATGGTGCGGCCGCCGACGCGGAGTTCAAGGGGTTATAAGCGGGTGCGCTGGTGGGAAGCCTGCGCGGGCGGGCAATACGCCGAACGCTCCGTTGCTACGTCGAATGTGTGGCGGCACGCTCGACGCATCGCACAGCAGGGTTGTTGCCCGGGGGGCCTGCGTCTAGCTCTGGCGCGCCTGGGGGCGGTCCGCCACCCGCACGGTGTAGCCGCCGGACTTTTCATCCGCCCGCAGCGTCAGCAGTCCGCGTTTCTCGGCGTCGGCCAGTAAATCGTTGAAAGATCTGAAGCCGTAGGCTCGCTCGTTGAAGCCCGGATTTCGCCGCTTGATCGCCTGCTTGATCATCGAGCCCCAGATGGGTTCATTCTCACCGCGCTCCCCGGCAACCGCTTCCAAGGTCTCGACGACGAGTTCCAGCGCGTCGGCGAGATCAGGGCCCTTGTTCTCGACGGCCTCAGTGTTCTCGTTGTGTTCGGCGTGCGCGCTTTCGACGTGCGCGCTTTCGGCCGACGCGGCCGGGGAGCGGGGCGCCACGGCGCTGCGGCGCCGTGCTTTGGAGGGCTCTTTACGGACCAGATCATCGTAGTAGATGAATTCGTCGCAATTGTTGATGAACAGATCCGAGGTCGAATTCTTGACGCCGACGCCGATGACGGTTTTGGCGTTCTCACGCAGCTTGCTGACCAGCGGCGAGAAGTCCGAGTCGCCGCTCAGGATCACGAACGTATCGACGTGCCCCTTGGTGTAGCAGAGATCGAGCGCGTCCACGACCATGCGAATATCCGCGGAATTCTTGCCTGACTGCCTGACATGCGGGATCTCGATCAGTTCGAAAGCCGCTTCGTGCAGACCGCGCTTGAAGTCCTTGTAGCGATCGAAGTCGCAGTAGGCCTTCTTGACGACGATATGACCCTTGAGTAAAAGCCGTTCCAGCACCTTCTTGATATCAAAGCTGGGATACTTGGCGTCACGCGCGCCCAAGGCGATGTTCTCAAGGTCCAGGAAAACAGCCATGGTGGCGTCGGAGGTTCGGGTGGTCATGGAGTCATTTTCGTCATGGATGCAACGAGTCTACCGCAATGACGCGGTCCTCGCCGTCTGCCAGGTTGGGGCGTTGCCTGCGATGCCGAGCGGCGGCGACCGAATCGGGGGATAATCCGGGCAATGGACAAGCACAGCGATCTGTTGCCGTGGATCTTGGGCGGGCTATCGATAGCGACGGTCGCCATAGGGCTTGCCGTAGGTTCAATGCGAACGCATAGCCAGACGACTGTCGGTGCGGCGCCTGCCAGTGCCCCGACGCCATCCGTGGTACCTGCGCACGCATCGGCGCCGTTCTTGCAGGCCGCGCAGACTGCGCAGGCCGTGGCGGTGCCGCCAACCGTGGTCCCACAGATGCAGCAAATCGCCGCCCCGGCGATGGAATCCAGCGACAAAGTTTGGGAATGCACGATAAACGGCCAAAAATCCTTTTCCGACACTCCCTGCGGTGGCAATTCGATAGTTCGCGACATCGGCCCGATCAACAGAATGGATTCCGCACCCATACTTCCGCTTACTCGATCCTATGCGCCCGAACCCAGCTATCAACCCGATGACACTTATCCGAACGCCACTGATGGTGAGCAGGCGGGTGATAGCGAGCAGCAGCCCGTGGACAACTCCTACCCGGTCTACATCGCTGTTCCCTCCCGTGGACATAGAAGACCCAATCACGCCCACCGGCCGCATAACCACGATCACGGGCCGCGGGTTCAGACCCAGTAGCGATTCACGCCTTTGACAGCCTGGAGCACACGATGAAATTGAAAAAACTGGGAGTCTGGGCCGGTACCGATGTCTTCTGCGCAGCGGATGCCGCCGCATTCGCGCGGCGCGTGGAAGGCTGGGGCTATGGCGCACTGTGGATTTCAGAGGCCGTCGGACGCGAGGTATTTTCGGCGTCCGCGTGGCTATTGGCCAATACCAGCAAGCTCATTATCGCGAGCGGAATCGCGAACATTTACGCTCGCGATTCATTCTCTGCTGCTGCTGCGCAGAAGGGTCTCAACGAACAATCCGGCGGACGATTTCTGCTCGGGCTGGGCGTCTCGCACGTTCGTCTGGTGGAGGGCCTGCGCAAGCTTCAATATGGCAAGCCCGTCACCACCATGCGCGCGTACCTGCGAGCCATGGCCGAGGCGCCTTATCAGTCAATTCCGCCGGCGACGCCGGGCAAGACCGTGCTCGCCGCGCTTGGGCCCAAGATGCTGGAACTCGCTGCCGAAGCGGCCGATGGCGCCCATCCGTACAATGTCACGCCGGAACACACAGGGCAGGCTCGGGCGCTCTTGGGTGCGGGCAAACTATTGTGTGTGGAGCAGGCCGCGGTTCTCGAATCGAACCCCGCCGAAGCGCGTGCGATGGCCCGTCGCTTTCTCGCCATCTATATGGGCCTGCCTAATTATGTGGGCAACTGGAGACGTTTGGGTTTCACCGACGCGGACTTTGCGGGTGGCGGCTCGGATCGGCTGGTGGACGCCTTGGTCGTATGGGGCGACGAAAAGGCGATACGCCAGCGGATCGATGCGCATTGGCAGGCGGGTGCGGATCACGTCTGTGTTCAGGCGATCGGGCCAAACACGCTGCCCGACGAGCGCCTGCTCGGCTTGCTGGCGCCAGGGGCATGACACCTTAAGCATCTTAATCCTCTGGGCTAGTCGAAATGAACTAGCATGAGAATCGTGAGTCTGGTTCTAAGGTAAGCGCGCCATGAGGCCCCGATGAGTTTAACCATGCTTGGCGATTTGACGCACCGGCACGATCAGCAGCGCGGCGCCTGCGCCCTGATCGCGATCAAGGAGCGTGCGCGCTGCAAAACGCGGCTTGCCGAAACGCTGCCATCTCAGGAACGCGTCCAGCTCGTGCGATCGATGCTGGCGACGGTGCTGTCGGCGGCAGGTGGCGCGCGGACGGTGCGTCAAATCATTGTGCTCAGCCCGGAGCGCGACTCCGTACCTGCGCAGATTCCGGTGCTTGCCGATAGCGGCGAAGGCCTCAATAGCGCCCTCACGCAGGCCCATCGGGTGCTGCGCGAGTTCGGTTGCCGAGAGTTGTTGATACTGCCGGCGGATCTGCCAAATATCACCGCGGCGGAAATCGATACGTTGGTGCGTGCCGGCCGACGCGGCGGTTTTGCGATCGCGCCCGATGCGGCCGGCGTGGGTACGAATGCGCTTTGTCTCGTGTCGGCGCAATCCTTTCGCTTTCAATTTGGCTTAGGAAGTCAGCGCTTGCACCTTGAGGAGGCGGAGCGCGCGGGCATGATTGCGCAGGTGGTCCGCCTCCCAGGGCTCGAATTTGATGTGGATTCGCCGCGCGATCTGGCTCGGCTCGATGAACAGCGATGGCTCGCGCGTCTTCAGGCCTGAGCGCGCTGCTGCGCGCGGCAGAGGACGGCCGGCCCGATGCGGCCGAAGCGCTGGCGTGGTTGGTCGATGCGCCGGCCGCGGACCTGCTGCCGCTGGCCGAGTCGCTGACGCTGGCCGGATTCGGCGAAACGGTCACCTATTCGCGCAAAGTGTTCATTCCGCTCACTCAACTGTGCCGGGACGTTTGCCACTACTGCACCTTCGCCAAAGCGCCGCGACGCCTCAAGAGCGCCTATCTCTCGGCCGAGGAGGTGCTCGCGATCGCGCTCGCAGGCAAGGCAGCCGACTGTAAGGAAGCACTGTTTACACTCGGCGACAAACCGGAAATGCGATACGCGGCGGCGCGCGCCGCTCTCGATGCCGCGGGCGCGACGAGCACGCTGGATTACCTGGCGCGCATGGCCGCGCTGGTGCTGGAGAAGACCGGACTGCTGCCTCACCTCAATCCCGGAATCATGGACGCTGCCGACTTGCGCCGGCTTCGCACCGTGAGTGCGTCGATGGGGTTGATGCTCGAGAGCGCGTCGGAGCGATTGTGCGAGCGGGGTGGTCCGCACTTCGGTTCCCCCGATAAATTACCGGCGAGACGCCTCGCAACAGTGCGGGCTGCCGGTGAATTAGGCATTCCGATGACCACGGGCCTGCTGATCGGCATTGGCGAAACGCGCCGCGAGCGCATCGAATCCCTGCTGGCGCTGCGCACGCTCCACGAAAGCCATGGCCATCTGCAGGAACTCATCATTCAGAATTTCAAGGCCAAACCCGGAACCAAGATGGCCGACGCCCCCGAGCCCGCTATAGAAGAGCAGCTCTGGACCGTAGCGGTGGCGCGCCTGCTGTTTGGCCCGAGCATGTCGATTCAGGCGCCGCCCAACTTACGCCCCGAGGGGCTCGCCAGACTGGTGCGCGCCGGCATCAATGATTGGGGCGGGGTATCGCCGGTGACGCCTGACCATGTGAACCCGGAGGCGCCTTGGCCGCATCTGGCCGATCTTGCACGAGATACTCATGCCGCCGGCCGCGACTTGGTCGAGCGCCTGGCGATCGTGCCCGCCTATGCGGCGCGGCCCGAGAGGTGGGCGGACCCCCACATCACGCCGCACGTGCGCCGCTTCAGCGACGCTCGCGGTTTTGCGCGGCCGGACCGTTGGTACTCAGGCGCGGGTTGTGGACTGCCGCCGATCGCTTCACGGTGGTCGTCCGTCGGCTACCGGCCAGCGGCGGATCCAGCCGCACCTACGCAGGTCGCTACGCGGCCGGCGCGCGCCGGCGGCACAGCGGGAATCACAGCGATCATTGCGGCTGCTCGCGAAGGCCACGCGCTCATCGAGGCAGATATCGTGCGCCTGTTCGGTGCCGAGGGCCGTGATCTCGATGCGGTGATCGCGGCAGCAGACCAATTGCGCCACGAGTCGGTGGGTGACACGGTTACCTACGTCGTCAATCGGAACATCAACTACACCAACATCTGCCTGTACCACTGTGGTTTCTGCGCGTTCTCGAAGGGCCAAGGGTCCAAGGATTTGCGCGGCCCCGCTTACAATCTGGAACTCGATGAAGTGGCGCGCCGCACGGTCGAGGCAGCGGCCGCCGGTGCGACCGAGGTGTGCCTGCAGGGCGGCATCCATCCGAGCTTCACGGGTGAGACTTATTTGAACATTGTCCGTGCCGTCAAAGAGGCGGTGCCGGGGATGCATGTGCATGCATTTTCGCCCTTGGAGGTTCAGCATGGCGCGAGCACGCTGGGTTTGTCGCTTGCGATCTATCTGGAGCGGCTGCGCGAGGCGGGCCTCTCAACCTTGCCGGGTACCGCTGCCGAGATTCTGGATGACGAGATCCGCGACATCATCTGCCCGGACAAGCTGCGCACGGACGAATGGCTGAATATAATCGGCACAGCTCATGAGGTGGGTTTGCGTACGACGTCCACCATCATGTTTGGACACGTAGAGCGGCCCGTGCACTGGGCGCGGCATTTGCAGCGCCTGCGCGCGCTGCAGGAACGGACCGGCGGCATCAGTGAATTCGTGCCGCTGGGCTACGTGCATATGGAAGCGCCGCTATGGCGTAAGGGGCGGACGCGCTCGGGGCCGAGTTTTCGCGAGGCTGTGCTCATGCATGCCGTGCCGAGGCTCGCGCTGCATCCGCTCATCCGCAATATCCAGACGTCGTGGGTGAAGATGGGTGCCGAGGGTGCGGCGGTGTGCTTGGACGCAGGCGCCAATGATCTGGGCGGCACGCTCATGAATGAGTCCATCACTCGAGCGGCGGGCGGCGTGCATGGGCAGGAGCTCAATGCCGTGCAGTTGCAGGCACTGGCGTGTCGCATCGGCCGGCCGGCGCGCCAGCGCAGCACTCTCTACGGTATTCCCGGCGAGACAGCGGCGACGTGGGCCATGCGCGCGGCGTCCGCAGCCGAGCCGGTGCCCACCGCGCCCGCGTTGGCGGCGGCGGGCTGATCGTTGTAACCGGCCGGCCGGCAAAAAAAGGGGAATCTGTGTCACTGCGACTCGGCTACAAGGCCTCCGCGGAGCAATTCGGGCCCAATGAATTGCTCGACTACTCGATTCTTGCCGAGCAGCGCGGCTTCGATTCGGTATTCATCAGCGATCACTTTCAGCCCTGGCGTCATACCGGCGGCCACGCGCCGTTTTCGATAGCGTGGATGGGCGCACTCGGCGCGCGCACCTCGCGCATCGTCATGGGCACCAGCGTGCTCACGCCTACTTTCCGCTATCACCCGTCGGTGGTGGCACAGGCCTTCGGCACGCTGGGTGTGATGTTCCCGGAGCGGGTGATCTTGGGCGTGGGCACGGGCGAATCACTCAATGAAGTCCCCGCATCGGGACTGGCGTGGCCCGAACCGAAGGAGCGTACGGCACGGCTCAAGGAAGCGTTGACGCTGATCCGGCAACTGTGGAATGAACCGCGAGTCAGTTTCAGGGGCGAATACTATCGCACCGATCGAGCGACGATTTACGATAAGCCCACGACCATGCCGCCCATCTATGTTGCGGCCGCCGGCCCGGTGTTTGCCAAGTACGCCGGCCAGTTCGCGGACGGATTTATTTGCACCAGCGGCAAAGCGCCGGAGCTGTACCGAGATACCTTGCTGCCCAAGGTGGCGGCGGGGTTGGAGGCGTCCGGCCGCAACCCCGAGGACGTCGACATGATGATCGAGATGAAGGTCTCGTTCGACACCGATGCTGTGCGTGCGCTGCAGGACACCCGCCACTGGGCCGCGCTGGCGCTCTCGCCTGAGGAGAAGACCTCGGTCGAGGATCCGCTTGAAATGGAGCGGCTCGCCGATCAGCTCACCGCAGAACGCACCGCCCGGCGCTGGATCGTGTCGACGGATCCGGACGAGCATGTGGAGAAGATTCGGCCTTACATCGACATGGGCTTCCGGCATCTGGTGTTTCACGCGCCGGGCCCCGATCAGGCGCGGTTCCTGAATCTATACGCCGACCAGGTCCTGCCCAGGCTGCGTGCGCAGTTTGGCTGATCGCGTCCCGGGCTCTTGGCAATGAGTTCTCCGCTTGAACTCCGGCTCATTGCGTTGCCGGATTTCCCGCAAGTAGCCGGCGGCGATGATCTGGCCGGTCTGACCGTGACGGCGCTGGCGCGCGGCGGGCTCGCGTTGCGCAGCGACGATGTGCTGGTAGTTGCACAGAAAGTGATTTCCAAAGCCGAGGGCCGGCGCATCGATCTGGCCACCGTGGTGCCGGGTGCAGCAGCGCTCGAGCTGGCGCACACCGTGCAGAAGGATCCCCGCCTGGTGGAGTTGGTGCTGCGCGAATCGCGAC